>NZ_JBHIRB010000022.1:0-20062 GCF_042196845.1 Bartonella sp. AA9NXGY | reverse complement strand
TTATCTTGATAAGGAAGCGGAACCTGCAATTCCACGTCAATGCTGGTTTGTAAACTTGTCATGATCAATTCCTATAAATGAGAACCCTATCAATAATGAGAGCTTATAAGTTGAGAATAGAGCGGCGGCGAGAACCGATCTCTTGCCCATTGCGGACAAGCCAGCCGCCCCGTTTAAAGGAAAAGCGGTGCAAAACAGAACCATCCCAAAATTCCGTATAATCCCAAACATTTTTGATCTCGCAATCATAGCCTGTGGCTTTCCCAGCTGTTAAGCCTTCGCTATCGACTTTGACCAACCGCCCTGTCACATCAATGGAATGTTCATGCTCACGCCCATCTTCTTCAGAAATCACATGTTTTTTGCCAGTGAATTTATGACGAAGACCAGGGGGACCACCAAAAATACCGATGACCTCAGGGGTATGGCTGCGGATTTTCATTTGCAAGCCAAGTGCTTTGACACCAAGACCGCTCACATCAATTTGCATATCAGAGCCGCCCGGTTGATAGGTTTCTGTAATTTCTTCCAACGTGGGCAGTTTCAATGTTTCAAGATCAAGGTGAAGATTCACATCATCATCAACAATCAAGGTAAAACCGCGTACAATGCGTAAAGTCATGCTCTAACTCCTTGCTGCTTTGCGATAAGTTTCAAGCGTATCGCCAAATTGATAAGTCATTTTCTTTTGGATATCTTCAGCCAAACGGTCAAAATAAGCGCTATTGCGCCGGCTGCCAAAGCTTAAATCTTCTAGAGGTGGCACTTCTTCTGCATCAAATTCCACCCGCAATTTCCCCAGTTGTAAAGTGCTGTTTGAATTTAAATCACGATCAAACCAAACCCGCCCACCAAGCAGTGCACCGCGTGCAATCATATCATCAAGAAAGCTGGTCAAAGAGCGGGTAATGGCAATGACATGTTGACCAGTCAGATTCTCATCATTGGCCCAAGGGCGCAAATTGTTAATGATGGTTTTTTCCAAAGCTGCACGGGTGCGCACCACATTGACAAAGCGCCAAAGTGGATCACTGGAGGTGGTATGATTTCCCCATAAAATGCGCCCATTGGCAGCCATTTGCCCATGCGCATTTTGGCTAAGCCGTGCTGGAATAAAGGTCGCAATATCGGCTTGGTTAAGGCGATTAGCCTCATGATCGATTTCGCCATCAAAATAGCTAATCGGGCGTGCTGTCCCTAAAATGCCATGCACATCTTGGTTGGAAGGAGACCAAAAAACACCGCCCTTTTGCTTGTCACGTTTGATAAACATGGCTGCTGCAAAAGGACTTGCGGGTTTAACACTAACACCCCCCTCACGATTTGCCACCCGTACAAAGGGGTCAATCAAATAACAAAAGCGTGAGGAAAAATCTGCACGATAGGCAAGGCTTTCTTCCGCATTTTTACCCCCCGTATCAAACACGGCAATGGCTTGCAACTTTTCTGCAACCTGTTCCAAAGCGTCTGCCACAGGGTTTTTGCCATTGTCAATCCGCCCTGCACTATAAGCCGGTACCAGTAAAATCCCAGGTTCCACACCTAAATGCCCACGCGCATGAGCCAAGGCGTGCACACCGGTCAGGTGAGCGTTTGATCCCACCATCTCAGTTTGTGTCTCAGCAATGGTTGATTTTTCTTCCACCCGCACAAGAATAATTTGTGCCTCAATCCCCTGTGCGCACACAGCATTAATAACATCAAGAGCTGTGCCTCTTGTTCCAAGCTTTTGGATTTTCTCACCCTCATGGCTAAAAATAAGGACAGGCTCGTCGAGGGGAAAAACTTGGTTATCAGCATCAGGGGCTGTAACAACCGCCCCAATGGCGGTCTGATCAAATGTTGCTAAAGGACGCGATTTTTTACATTGATTAACCCTATTGACCTTAAATTATTGTCAAATACACAGAGTTATTCTTTATTTTGAGCTTTTCTTAATTCTGTAATGGGGACACCACCAATACCCCAATTGTCTGTCTCCACTTCATCAATCACGACAACAGTCGTTTTCGGATTTTTATTCAGAATATTAACTAATAATTGAGTTGCCCCTTCTATTAGTTGCCGTTTCTGTTCAGAGGTAACCCCTTCATTAGTAATTTTAATATTTATGTAAGGCATAAGATCTCCATAATTTACAAATATTGAATAAAAAAGCTCAAATAAATGAACGCAAAAAGATTAAATATTAATACATAATAATTATGCATTTTAAAGCTCGTATCCACCGGTGAAATATGTAGGCTACTGGAAGCAAAAATAGCATTTATTGATACAGGAGAAAGGAGTTGAGCTGCAATAAAGAAGCAAATCCAAACCAAATAATCCGTAACCCCATAAGCCATCGATGACCCTAGTAAGGGAAATGCCAAACTAAATAGCACCATAGGGTGAATTCCTACTACACTGAAAATTGGCAATACAAAGAGAATACAGGCATAACGCTGCCAAACAGAGAGTGATGCCAATGAGTGACTAAACGTCACCGGCAACAAAGGAATAAGCAAATCACAAGTAGATATTAGCAGACTACAACCTAGCAACAACATAATTTCACTGGATATACTGCGTATCACTGCCACCAAAGGAGTCAAAAAATCAACACTGAGTGAACTCACACGCTCAATGAGGTATAGAATGCTCGCCGTCAATGCAATGCTTTCTAGTGCATTCAACTTGATAACTGTCAATGCAACGATAAATGTTAGCCAGAAAAATATCAAAAAAATCCAAATTCTTACTCTCTCTCCTTCTTTATTCGCTCTCCTCTCATCGCAAATAATCGGGTTAGCTAGCGGTACAACAGGAGAAAGGCACAACAACAACAGACTGAATAGAAAAAGTGGTATCCCCAAAGCAGCGGATGTGAATATTGGTGTTCTAGGCATAGCAGAGAAAACTGTTGCTGCACCGATGCTGGTCGGCATCAGTACCATTGTGATGCTCATCATTCGCATCACAATAGCGGCCAAATGGCGAGAGGGAAAAACACTTTGCTTCAAGGCATCAATCATTAGGGGGATAACCCCCAAACTCATCGGCCAAGCTAGAAACGCAGTCAGTATCGCGATGGACAGGGTAAGCGAACCCTTTCCATAGCGCATCAACCGTTCAGAGAGAAATTCTGAAATACGCCATGTATTCATCACATGGCGCAACAATCCCATGGCGAGTAATAGCCAAAAGACATCAGTAAAACGCACAAGCACAGTATGAACATCAGGCAAGTGCCAACGCCATATCAGCACTAAAGCACAAGCCAACAGGATGAACACACCACTGCGTGCATTCCCCTTCAAACACCAGTATGGTATCGTCAAAAGCAAATAACCGAAAACAGTCACTCCAGCCAATGGAATAAGAAACCAAGTTCTTATTGAGATAGACATAAGAAAAATGAATAGCATCAGCATCGCCATTATAACGGATACGGAGGACATGCGTATCAGGAAGCTTTTTACATCATCAATGTACATTAATTGTTGAATCTTTGACTGAGTAGCGATTAAGAAGCTGCTCGTACATGTCAGTGACACAGCGCCCTGCATCCCGCAATGCACGCGAATTAACTAAAGGCCTAGGCAAAATATATGTATAAAAATTGGGCCCCTCTACTGGATTACCGACCACCCATAATGTATTTTGTATTTGCCCTTTAGTGTCTATAGGATGCTGCCGACGGTCAATATCAATACCACCAGGATGATATCCTTGGTTGATAAATGGTCGAATGATGCCCTGAGCAGCCAAATTCTGGATAAAAGGGGACTCATCACGCAACGGAGAAAAACGATCAATCTTGGCCTTGATCAGCACATCTCCATCAACTGAACTGTTTTCATCTTGGAAAACAGACTGAATTTCGAAACGGCTGGTACTAGCATTGAGAACAAGTTTAGGTGAAGGTCCACCAGCCAAAGTCACGATACCAGCCTCCATCAGAGCCTTCAACTCTTGGTTTCGCTGCATTGGTGGACCGACAGAAATACGGTTGAAGTTTGGATTAAAATATTCAATAAAGTACTTGTGAGATGAAGACGTTAACCCGCAAAAATCAATTGCTGAACGTAAGATATCACGGACATCTCGTAGCACATCTGTAGCAGCTTTCACTGGGCCATCAACATTACCTTCAGCGGAAGAATGAAGATCGTCCTTCAAATGCTCCATGAAGAATCTTGTATAATCATTCAGAGAGGCGAATATTTTATTTCGATGAGGACAGCAACGCTTGAATACACTGCTCGTCTTTGGAAGTAACAACATAGGTTTCAGGGTCTAGCCAGTGCCCCAGCTGCGTACTTCGATAGACATAACACATTTCTTTAAGCAACAGAGGTAAAAGCTGCGTTTCGAAATCCAGCTTCGGAGAACCGTTAGCAATGCTGGATTGCTTACGTAGATGATGTATTGCATCGAGAATAAGGAATGATGGTATGTATTACCCACTACCACCCTTTTGATTAATCCCGCGACTACTAAAAGGCAATGTTTGACGGGAGAATAGAGCTGTCGCAGGTTCTTTGCCGCTTGGCATGTAGCGCAATTGTCCAGCATTTTCAGTAAAAGTCCCACCGCGACCGTAAGTCAATTGCGACAAGACATCATAGCTAGTTAATCCAATTCCCTGCACCAGCACACGAGACTGAGATTGTATAGAGTCCAACTTTTCAATTGGATAAGGATTCGAATAATAGTTCAGAAGAGCGTTTTTCATTTGGTGACCAGCCACAAACTGTTGCAGGCTTTCATCATGCGATGAATATATATTCTTACCATAACCCGTGGTCATATAAACAAAATCTACACTATAATGACAGCCATCTTCCAAAAGAACATCCGTTTTATTATCTTGGTGGATATGGAGATTGATAACCTTTTGTCGGATCTCCTTAATACGAATACCGGAAGGTAAATCTTGCGTGAGCTCTTGGTAAGCCCAAGACAGGTATTCCCCTAACAAACGACGTGATAAATAATCATTTTCTTTGATTTCTCTCCCAACATTATGCTCTGTACGAGAAAAAACACCGTTAATATTACGATAACCTTGTTGAATAGCCCATTGATAGAAATTCGGCCCTTTACGAATAGGCCCGACACCCTTAACTGTATCATCACCAAATAAAGTAATCTGGCAAGCGACAGTGTTAACCAATAAATGATCCGGTTGATGCACACTATGGGTACCGGTCCCCATCTCATTGGAATCAATCAATAAAATATCAATGTTCCCAGAAAATGGATAATGGGAATAAAGCGTGAGCAAGCGTTCGAGAATACTGACCCACGAGGACCAACGCCCAAAATAGCGACTGTAGAGTGAAGCATTCTGTAATCTCTCCTATTAAAATAATTTGACTTTCACAAAATATTTCAAAAAGAATGGAATAAATTCTCTCGACTTTTTAGTGAAGATTGCGGATTTATGAAACGCCAACAACCTTTTTACAAAGACAATATTGACAGATTCCAGCAGCGGCAAAAAGCGCTACAGCACCACAGATAACGGAAAGCGCAATGGCATATGAACCAGACTGTAAAAAACTCGTCAAGAGAGGTCCTAATATTTGGCCAAAACCGTAAGTTAAGGTAGCCAAGCCTAGCAGATTTATACCATACGGCGCATATAAACGCTTAGCTAACGGCATAACTAGAGAGGTCGTCCCCATAAAAGTAAATCCAAACCCTATACAACTGAGAACGATCAGTACAAGAGACTGACTGAATAATGTCAGTAATACGCATCCTCCTTGGATAAGCAAATTGAGCATCAGACAACGTAATACCCCCCACCGATGGGCTCCCCATAACCAAATGAAACAACTAGGAACAATGGCAATTCCGACAAACGACCATAAGTGGTTAGCAAGTCAGTGGGAAATTAAATGTTTTCGCCATCAGAGGAAGATATGTCGCGACAATAATATAACCAAACCCAGCGAGCCCATAAATCAGAGCGAGTTCCCACCAAACGATATTTTCGTGTGCCAATGACTCGTTAATAGCAAATTGAGATGCATCAACACGACGTGGAAATAAAATAAATAACACGAGCAACAATATAACAGATATTAAACCAGCTCCAAACCAAATACTTTGCGCGTTCAGTGATTTACTCAAACCAATAATAACATACTCATTACCCAGTAGAATACCAACTCCCACACCCGCATAGAGCGAAGCAATAACCCACACCTTGTGACTATGCTGCATAACCGTCATAGAACCAAAAATCATCATTGCCGCACTCGCGATACCGGCAGCAAAGCGGATAAAGAAGACCAAGTAAAAGTTTGGTGTCAACGCCATGGCAAAAATAAGTGCACTCGTCACTATAGCTGCACCAAATAGCATGTAGGGAGCACGGGATATATTCCCAACTCTGCAAAACGAAAAAAACATACTCCCAATTAAATAACCGCCATAATTAGCGCTAGCTATATAAGAAAGTTGCTTAAAGGTAAACAATCCTTCATCCAACATAACTGGAAATACCGGCGTATAGAAAAATCGCCCGATCCCCATCCCCAAAATCATAATAATCATACCGAATACAGCGACTTTGAAATAACTCAAATCTTGACGATTATTTTTCCCCCCCATTACTCTAATCCCTTAACTAATAATTCGCTCATCCGCATTCTATCTCATCGAGAGTAACACTTATCTCAGAGAATAAAAGCCAATCTAGCCATTTGTTTGAACAACCAGAGGAACATATTGAGCGATTATTGTCAACATTACTGGATCAGTTATATGCATTTCTTCGTTTTACACTCTGCTCCATGTATGATCTTCTCCCTACAAAGCTTCTTTTTCAGAAAATAATGGCTGAAATTAAGCAGCAATAACAACGAGGAAATCAATAAGCACGCCCCCGTTCAAACAAGACAATATCCCCTAAAGCTCTGCTTCATCAGGTATGACTAAAATACCCTCACAAGGTTGCGTTATGTTCACATGGTGAACACCCTCAACCATCAAGCGGCTTAGTATCCAACTTAAAGAGAGATCAAGGACAAGCTTTTGCGCACGCGCCCATTCTGCTCTTAAATTCTGCTCTGCTCTTTCCAAAACAAAGGAACCTTCATCCGGTAACAACCAAAAATCAATAGTATTGAAGGGTATAAAGGCTACTTTTAATATAGCTTTGTTTTTTATCAGCAGCAGTAAAAAGTTTGTTTTTTTATAAAAATTGAAATTTATTCATTTTTTATCGTATATTTTATGTTATCTTCTTTAAATTAATTAAAAGATCATAGAATATTAAACTGATAGGATGCATTTTTCTCAAGCGGCATTTTTAGAGAAATGTTGATTTAATCAGTGAAGACAAGCAATGAGCAAAGTTATAATTTGAAAAGACAGTATATAATGTTTTATGATCAATGATCTAAATTAGAGACATGAATTGGGGGAGTTTGATCTTTCTTACAGCACAGTAGCTCAAAAAAACAGTAGATGAAGTTTAAAATTCACCATTACCCATCATAAGATGAAAGCTTTTATCCCACGTTTGATTTTTTTAAACTATTTTCTTGTCCTATCTGTAATATCTAAAGAATATCTTCAAGCAATCATAAGCACTCTTTTAGGGTATCATTTCCATAATCAACGTAATGGTTATCGAGCTTCCATTCAAGATACTGTTTTGCAAAAGGAAATCGTCATTTCAGGATACGGAGGGATTTATGTATTTAGTCACAATGTATCATGCACCCTTCCTCTTATATCAGAAATTTAATTCTTAATCGTAATGACGTGATTAAAAAGCACCTTGCGAGACAATCTTTTTAATAAATAAAGTAAAGATGAATTCTGAAAAAAACTTTTTTAGACGTAAAGTGATACGGAGAAACAGTCAGAAAGAAAGGGGGGATTACAAATGTTGATGACTATAAAAAAAGATATCAAAAAATTACCAAAAACCGATTTATGGATCATTTGTGCTATTTCAGCTGATCAGCAAAGAGAATGGATCAGTAAATGGTGTATAAAAAATAAACACACTTCTATAAGTCCTAATTATGTCAATGATCTTGCCGTCCTAGGGTCATTTTACAGATCTAGACAAAATGATTACTACGGAAGCAACAGCCCCACAAGCAACTCCCCTCCAAAGATGACAATCTCATTTATGAGGCTTATGTTGCTTCTCATAATCACTTTACAATTGCATCATTTGCTCTCATTAATACGCTTTGAAGTCCCATATGGACTAAGGGACCTTTTAAATTTTGGGATGGTTATGGAAGCCTTCTTTCCACTAATCCCTGAATGGGGATATGAAACCGCTACCTTTTCACAGAAAAATATTCTTTTCAATGAGAATTCTTATTGTACAATCTATGGAACAACACAATGAACAGACCACGCACCCTTGCTCTCACCTATGGATCCTATAATGCTGTACGCATGCTGATCGGCGTTTACCATGCTATTTTTTTAATGTCCATGGGAGTGAGTCTGGCGCAATTAGCTCTGCTTCAGGTTGTCTTTTCCACCACCATTCTGCTGCTTGATTTTCCCTGCGCTGTTTTATCTGACAGATATCGGCGTAAATATTCCGTTATGGCTGGGGTCTTTATGACAGGAGTATTTTATCTTCTATGCCTTCAAGCTCCCAATATGACAGCACTTATTATTGCGCAAATTCTCTATGCAGCAGGCATTTGCATCATTGTCAGCGCCATTGACGGATTACCATTCTCTAGGCGATAAACAGGATCACTTTTCGCATTATGCTCATCTCTACCACCAGGTTAACTCTTTTGGAAGTATTCTCAGTGGGATTGTAGGAATTGGAACGATCTATTACTCTGGACGATATTTTATGGGATATATCATCTCATGCCTCATGGTGGGATTTATTTTTTTGATCTTCCTTATTGTTCCTGAAGAAAAGAAAACGACAACTGAAACGTCCAAAACAAAAACAATCTTGCACAATGCCAAGGAAACGCTCTGGATATTTCAAAATACAGTAGGAGGAGCATGGTTTATTTTCCTCATGTGCCTTTTTAGCGCTGGTATTCAGATTATTTATCATTTCTGGCAACCGATAATACTTTCAGGGGGAAAAATTCATCACCTCAACGGTTCGCAAATGCTCGTCTTGATGTGCTGCCATATTGGAGCCTTTTCAGCACAATATTTTTCAAATTTACTGATGTCTAAGTATCATGTTCTTGATAAAAAATATAAAAATTCTATAAAATATTTTTCCTTCTTTTCTGCACTGATGTGCATAGCGCTCTATTTTTCAGTTCATAGCCATCAAACGGCTGCATCAGTCATCGCCTTCTCTTTAATCCATGGATTTATTTGCACTGTACCGATCGGTGCAAAAAGCTTATTTTTCTCAGAACTTAACCAAAAACAAACGCAGCATATTTCCGGTGTTGTTGGTGCTGTCTCTTTTAGCGGAAGAATATTTTCAATTACAGTATTGAGTATTATTTCTTTTCTTCCTGCAAAAGTTTCTCCATCTTACTACCTAATATTACCGACCATTACTTTTTTCATGTGTGGTTTGGTTGTCATGAGATGGATGAAACACTTTCAAAAGTCTCTATGAGAGGAAAACCATAACATTTCACCCACAATGTTTTCTTCTACAAGAAATCTATAACTTTTTTGAGAGCATTGCCACATCCAACTTTCAATATACAATGCCAATATAAAGCAACACGTTGATTTATAATGATAATATACCAAACGCGAATATTGTAAGATTCTTTCTTTTCAAATCTGCTTTATGGTTGAAACAATCAAAATCATTTGCTTGCACATCATAAGCAAAGAAAGCCGTATAAATAAAAACGATTTAGAAAGGAAAAATGCCTTTTATGAACTCTCATAGTCAAAATCTATAACAACAGGAAGGCAGATATATAAGCAGATATATAATATGCCTCTTTGCATCTTCATAAGTATACAAATGATGTGGCTTTATAAGGCTTTATATGTCTCACAGAAACTTTTGTGTTTTATACCATTTACGAGGCAGCGTCGCAAAATGGGCTTACACACATTGCAAAGATATCTCTTTAAAACAAGCGCATAAATCGGCAACACAAGTATATTTGTGTTTAGAACATGCTTTTTATATGAGAGGCATAATCCCAACGGGATAAACAGAATTCCGATACACAGTCAACTGCTTTTATAACAATAGATGGCGGAGAGGAAGAGATTCGAACTCTCGAGAGCCTTTTGAGCCCTACTCCCTTAGCAGGGGAGCGCCTTCGACCACTCGGCCACCTCTCCAACAGAGAGGCATAAATGGTATCAACAGAAAGTTCAAGACATTTTCGATTTTTTTTCCCAAATATCTGAATTTTTTTTCCTTTATTGATCCCATAAGGAGCAAAAGTTAATAAAACAAAAATTGTGTCTTTTTTACCACAGCATCTCGAATAGTACATGTATATATTACAAAAAGGTAATTTCATATTTGAAACTCTAAAAAGATTAGTTATAGCTAAGATAACAAGTGCTGCGTATTTACTTATGTCTTTGTCCTTAATGCGTTAGGCAAATGGTACTCTTTAGAAGAAAATTAACCGGACCTCGGAGATCCCATATGAATATTAAATCCCTCTTTTTAAGCTCTACAGCAGCTTTTTTAGCAATTTCTGGAGCACATGCTGCTTCAACAGTTATCGCCGAACCCGAACCTGTAGAATATATTCGCGTTTGTGATGCCTATGGAAAAGGATATTTTTATATCCCTGGAACAGAAACCTGCATGCGTTTATCAGGAAATGTTCGTACTGATTTTATAGGCGGTGATAATATCGATGCAACAACCGAAACTGAACTAAGAAACAAAAGAAAAACCTATGGCGCAGCATCACGGCTCACCCTTGTTTTTCAAGCAGCTTCTGAAACAGAAATGGGAACACTTCGTTCATATGCAAGAATTTATTCAAACTGGGGTGATGGTAGAGACAACGCTGCTGCAAAGCTTGCCGCGGCTTACATTGAACTGGGTGGTTTTCGCGTAGGTCTTGATGACACAATTTTCAACAGCTGGACTGGTGATTATGGAAATGTTCTCAATGATGACAGCATAGCGCCTGCCGGCACAACACGCACCAATTTTATTTCCTACACCTTTAGTGGTGACTCCGGCTTTTCTGCTATTATCGGCGCTGAATTAGGCAATAATGCAGATTCTCTTCCAGGAATAACAGGATACTACATTGATAAAGATGATAAGCTTGTTTCTATCACTGAGGGCACTCTTCCAAGTAAAGCAATTAAAAATTACACCCCGAATGTGGTTTTGGGTATAAAGTTCATGCAAAAATGGGGTGGTTTTTCAGCAGTTGCAGCATATGATGCTTACTACAAAAAGTGGGCTGGAAAAGTACGTGCAGATTTCAATGTCAACGATCGTTTCAATCTATGGGTAATGGCTGGCTATAAAAATGGACTTGATTACTACACAGTAAATGCAAATGATGAGTTATCACGAAAAAGCACAACAATTTATGCAAACTGGGGTGGTAAATGGGCTGCTTGGGCGGGTGCCACTTACAAGCTTACTCCAAAAGCAAATTTGAATGCTCAAGTTTCTTATAGTGCTGTAAAAACCTTTGCAACTTCTGTAAATATTACATACACGCTGGTTCCAGGATTTGTGATTACACCTGAATTAACCTATGTTTCTTGGAACGATGATCGCGTTGTGACGGATAAAAATAATGATGAAAAACATTTATTCAACAAGAAAAGTGCTTTTCAAGGTATGATCCGTTTACAGCGTTCATTCTAATCCTATTTAGGCTACAGCTTTTAAAAACTGGCAACATGGTTTGCCAGTTTTTATTTTTGAAATCAAATATCATGAATATCTTTTCCTGATACGTATTGTCTTGTCTCTCGAAAAAAAACCGACTTAGTTTCATAAAACTACTCTTAGAAGATTAACCTGATATGTTTGATAAGAGCACCTCACACGGGCTTTTACACATCACTTCAAACACAATCTCTTCCTTGCCCTTTAAAGCATGAATAACCCCTTTGCTTTATGAGCAAATTGGTCTTTCTTGGTAATTTACTTCTAACCTTTGTTAATTTAGGTCATGATCTTCTCAAATAAATTCTACACTGAACAGATAAAATATTGAAAAAACAAGATATCATTGTGTTTTTGATATGCCTGAATGTGTCTTCTATCAACACTCTAAAACACAACGTTTTATAACACTGCTTCATTAAAAAACTTAATCATTAAGAAACATGCTGTCAAAACGATGCAAACATCCCCTAAAGCAATAAAAGAGAAAAGAGATATATCTTCAAAAAAATGAATTGACCTCTTCCCCTTCTAAAGAATAGCCCCCCTATCAATAGCAATCTGTAAATGCCCCTATTTTTCTTGAATCTGCATCACTTTGATTTATAATTTTGCATGTTTCAATCAACCAAAACCTTTCACTTGTACACGACAAGCGGAGAGAGCCGTGTGAATAAAAACGAGTAAAGAAAACCCTTTTATGTATCGTTTTAAGTTCCAAGGGTTGTCGTAACATTGAGATCTGACAAAGTGTACGATAATGCTAGGCACTTTTATTAAGCATAAAAATGAGGATACACTTCATAGAGGATTTTAGATTATATTCTCTATGAACGTCGCTATAAAATATGTGTTGTGATACACACTAAAAGACATTTCTTTAAAACAAGCATGGAAATATACAATACAAATCCATTTTATTTGAAGCGTTTTACCCTGCGTAAGGAACATGTCATCATATACACAACATCTTGGCTTTATGCGTTTTTAAAGGAAGAAAAATATAAGACAAAGAAACAATAAAATTTAATCTCTGCAAATCATAGAGCTTTCAGAGTTATGTTTCCATAAAACGCCTTATACCCTACAGGGGATTTTTTACACGATTAATGCCCTTTTTACATAAAGCCAATTGGCAAAAAGCAGCCTTTCCTGATAATAAAAAGGCTTACACGTAATCATAAGCCATATTTTCAATTAAAACGCATTGAATTCACGGAAAATACTTATCAACCAATGCATAAAGAATTGCTGCTGTTTCAACATCTAGAATCCCATCATAATTTTCTTGACGAAAATGAAGTTGAAATGCTCGGATCAAATCTTTGTATCCTGTTTGGGTACACGCAGCAGAAATGTCATATCCATAACATTTTAGCTTCGCCAAAACATCTTCTTTGGGTGGCAAATTCTTAGAGAATTGCTCTTGATAATGACTTTTTAGTTCATCATCATACCATGCTCCTATACCTGCGCTATAAAGTTCTCTCCATGGAAAAGCTGCTCCTGGATCACTTTTTCTTCCAATGGCAATATCACTATGTCCCACCACATCAGTTGGCATAATATCGGGATACCGTTGAAAAATATTCAAAGCAAGTTCCTTAACAGCATCAATTTGTATTGGATTATAAGGAGGAAACATACCCGTCCCATCATGATAAGTCGCTAAATTAACGATTTCAATCCCGATAGATGCATCATTGAGATGACTATGCCCAGCCCATGAACTCACACCCGCATGCCATGCACGCTCATTTTCATCAACCAGATTAAAAATACGCATATCCTTAAAGCCTGCCTCACGATATGTCTGCTCTGAAGGATCAGGAACAAGATAGTGTGCACTAACCTTTTCTCCTGTAAGCGCCATAATCGAGGCTTTAAAATCAATAGCCGTATAATGCATAACGAGAAAATGAACGCGACGACTAAAACTCTTGACAGAACGATAACTGTTGTAATCAATCTGATACATAAAAGCCCTTTCTTTTTTGCTTAAAAAACCACTGCGCATCACAACAGATAGAATACGAACTGTTAAAAAATGCAATAAACTTCCCATCTAGATACTAAGAATTACGACTAAAATTTGTTCATCAAAAATATTGACATTCTTATCAACAATTAAGACCACATTTTTATTTTTCTCCCACACACGCATAAAATGTTTTTAACCACATTAAATATTTTCCCCAAAAAAATTCCTACAAATTACCAATCAAAAAGAAAACAAAAGCGTAAAATGATCACTCCTTAAATCTTCACATCTTACAAAAAAAATAGTTCTTCCTGTTATCAAATTGAAAAATATCGCCCCTCGGAAGTGAACACCCAACGATCATGCAATCACACAAAAACTTAAAGGAAAAATTTTATGAGCTCTTTACAGCAATTTATTATCAGATAACAGAACGGCACATGTTCGCAATAAACTCTTCACGGACATATTGTTCAATAAAATTTGCAAAGCTTTCCTGTAAATGACACGACTTCTTGTCTTTTCACACCATCGCTTTTTGATTTTCAGAAGAATCTCAATTATCTACAACGCTTGCGGTACATGACGTCTCTGGATTCCTTGTCATAGGCTCCATGAAAGATAACATCTTGATTTATAATCATAATTAATCATTATAAATATTGGATATAGCGAGCCTAATATCGTAAAGTTTTTCTTAATCTTGAATCAATCAAAGTCATTTAATGACACATCAAAAGAAAAATTACCCTATAGACAAAAACCACTGAAGAAAAGGATCAAAGTACTTCTTATAATAGAACGTTCAATAATTTAGGCAATATTTTACATCCCCATAGAGGTTCATTTTTTCTTCTCCATTTTCAAATATCTTTTTAAGACAGCCCAGGCTGCATATTCTTGTAAGACGACACCTAAAAGTGGTCGCGTATAGGGAAAAGTAATATAATCCTCACCATAACCTTTCATCCGTATAGTTATGGTAGCATGTCCAAGGCTTTCTGCTTGATTTTCTAATGTCTCCAAAGAAGGCTCTAGGCTCACTTCAACCTCAAGCAGTGGAATATCTTGTTTACCTTTTTCTATGGGCTGAAAATATTTTAAAAGCAGCGGATCATTGGCAGACCAATGAACCTCTGCATGCATCGCTAATTGTTTACAAGCAGTAGTAACTTCTGCCCCAACTAAATAGGGGTGAAAATGATTTTCAAATGCTTCCACGAAATGTTGTTCCAAGAGCGCTTCTGATTGAGCAACCAGTTGCACCAAAACATAGGGGCTTTTCCATAAAAAATGCCGTTCAAAGGGTTCATTTTCAAGATGATCATCAACCCACTGCGCAATAGTACTTTCATCAATTCCAATCAAAGTCCATGCATACTCCGCACGCGATACAGAAAAATATTTCTTCTCGTTGTGTTCTAAATAATTCTCTAAAAGCGCAAGAGCCTGTGATGGTGGACCAGGCAAAACAACAAGTGTACTTCCATCGCAAGAGAGATAAAACCCTGGTGCTGTGCCTGTAGGATTATCAAGCACAGTTGCTGTCTCAGGAAACAATGCTTGACGTGCATTACTCTTATCCGCCGTAATCCCTAATCGTTGTAATTGACCTTTTATTGTTTGCCAAACATCTTCATGATGTACCAAAGGCTGCTTTACAGCTTGAGCAACTCCATCGCGTGTTTTATCATCTGATGTTGGTCCCAATCCCCCACTGATAATGATAAGATCTTCTTGTCCAAGACAAGAAACAACAGTCTCACTGATTTGCTGTAATTGATCAGCACAAACAAAATGACGTGTGACTTGAATATTTCTCTTGTTCAAGCTTTGGCTTAAATCTTGTAAGTTTGTATTCAAATATTGTCCTGAAAGGAGTTCATCACCAACGGTAATAATGGCAGCACGATGAACAAAGACAGAATTCATAAGAGAATTGCGAACAGCTTCAGCCATTTGACGGGTAGAGGCGACACCTCCAAGATCATAGGTAACGGTTTTTCCAGCACGAATAACCTGATCAACACTCTCAGACAGTTGTTTTGCTGCATCTTTAAAGCCTAAGTGCTCTAAGAGTAAAGCCGTGGTATAAAGCATCGCAGAAGGATTGGCTTTATTTTGTCCAGCAATACGTGGTGCGCTTCCATGAACAGGTTCAAAACAAGCAATCTCGCTCCCCACATTCACATGAGATGCAAGCCCCAATCCCCCCATTATACCAGAGCCAAGAGTAGAGAGAATATTGCCAAACATATTTTCAGCAACAATCACACCAAACTGCTCTGGCTTGGTTGCAATCCACAAAGCAACCGCATCAACATTCTGAATATCTGCTTCAATTTCCGGATAGTTTTGCGCAATCTTCTCAAAAATTTCCTGAGCAAACTGTCCACTTTCTCGCATAACATTGGGCTTATCAGCAAAAGTAACTCGCCTAAAGCTATATTTCCTTGCATAAGAAAAAGCGTATTCAAATAACCGCTCTAAACCAAAGCGTGTCTGCAAACGGACTGTCCACGCAGCTTCCTCAAGCCCATATTTTGTCAAATTTGGATGTTTTAGCCAAACGGCTGTTTCAGGAGAAATACCCCGAAAATCCAATCCAGCATAAAGGCCTTCACTATTTTCTCTGATAACACAAAAATGAAAAGGTTTTCTCGGACCAAAGATGTATCTTACAGGACGTATATTCGCAAACAAACCTAACTTTTGGCGAAGTTGAAGTGCGGGAGAAACATAGGCAAGGTTTTTCTCTTTTAAATGCGGAGCAAGTTCTTTTAAAGCCGCCTCTTTTCCTTTACGGGTCACAGCACCAAGTAAAATAGCATCACTCTGAGTAATTTTTTGCCAAGTCGCTTGAGGGATAGGATCTCCTTCCCGTTTCCAACATTCAACACCAATATCACCATAAGTTAATTCAATCGGCAATTGGAATTGCTCTAAAACCATCAGCGCAGCATCACAAACCTCTGGTCCTATCCCATCACCAGGTAATACAAGAACTTTCTTTTTCATAGTCCCTCCATCCACTCATCAATGACTGCATCCGTCATAGTAGGATTATCCTCCCACAAACGCGTACCAGCACCAGAGATAATCTTATATTCATGGTTCAGATTATGACTTTTCGTCTGATTATTTACCGTTGCAAGTTGCGACTTTTCTCCCACTAAAGCTAAAAACTTCCCCTTATACTTAACTAACTCATCTCTAGCATCCATCATCAATAAGAGTTTAAAGCCTCTTGTCATGCGTTCAATTGCCACGCTTTTTTGTTCATCAGGAATCTCCAATAAGGCTCTTTTTTTCATAACGCCAGAAGGATGCATAAAACCATTGAGTATTTCCAAAGCCCCCGATAAATCATTATTTTCTAAGGAGGCAAGAATATCTCCAAGGCGCCGTTGCAAAACCTTATCTGGATAGCCAGGCGCATTCACAGCAAGCACAGCTTGAACATTGGGAAGCTGGGCTGCCAATATTTGTACCAATGTTCCAGCCATAGAAAATCCCACAAGCACTGCGGGCTCTTTAAAATAGCTTTTAAGTTTTTCTGCCATAAAAGATAAAGTGTCTACAGCAGAATAATTGAGAACATGAGAACTCTTAGGAAAAAGAGAAAGCGTATCCAGCAGAGTGACAGGGAATCCTTTTGTTGAACATAGCTTTGTCAATGGAGAACAAAAAACACCACCATCCCAAATTGGCATTACAGGAGAAAGAATAATAATAGGAAGGCTCATTGATCAATTCCTCCCCTTATTTTAAACATGCATTAGAGCCAGAAATTTTCCCACCCAATATAATGAAAATATGTTGAAACTCTAGGCTCATATTCTCCCCCCATAATAATCGATTTGTTAAACTCAAACTAAGCTTGTAACAAATTTTAAACCCACTCAATCCAGCAACTTAATAAAAAAAATTCATCTAATGTACAGGTGCCCCATTTGTGTAAAACATCAAAAGCATTTCCGCATAATGCTTTCTTTTTATCATTTACTCAGCTTATTTCTGAAGTCATAAAATGACGCGCTTTTTGAATATAAATGATAAAACCAATGAGGCAACACACAGCTAATAAAGCTGCCATAGCCCGTGGGCTATGACCAGAGATTTTTCCGATAACCGCTGCACTGAGTGCCGCACTTCCTAATTGCAAAGATCCCATAACACCAGAAGCCGCTCCCGCAGCTTTCGGATGCGATGAAATAGCCAACGCTGTTCCTAACGGCAATAAAAAACCATTTCCAAAAGTAAGAACAGCAATAGCCATAAAACTTGTCACAAGGGGCCATGGGCTTAGATACATTTGCAAAGCAAACAGCACACCACCTATCACAAAAATAATGTACCCTCTCCCCACAGTTTTTTCCATAGACTCGCGTTCAAAAAACCATCGCGCCAAAAGATTTCCCAAAATATAGGGAAACGAGACACCAATATAGCTATAACTAATGTGTATCGGCGATAACCCCAAAGTCGTGAGTAAAAAAGGCGACTCCACAATATAAGCAAAATAGGCAGCGTAAGAAAAACACGGAATAAGTGCATAAAAAATAAATTGTTTATTTCTGAAAACACCTAAATATGCCTTCATCAATCCTACCGGAGAAAAATGCTGCCGTTTTTGAGGGGGTAGAGTTTCGCTTAGCACAAAACAACATAGCAAAATGGTCAAAAATATAAAAAAGCTTAAAAAGATAAAAGTTGCCTGCCAATGAAAAGCCTGTATCAAAAGTCCACCAATGAAAGGTGCAAGCGCTGGTGACATTCCAATAAAAGGGAAAACAATCAAATAAAGTTTTCCAGCCGCTTTTTTATCCAACAAATCATTGATAATTGCACGACTTAAGACAAGTCCCGCACAAGCACCAAGACCTTGCAAAAAACGTAACACAAGAAAAGCGTGAATATGAACCGTATAAATCACACCAAGTGTCGTAAATAACCACAAGAATAAGCCTAATAGAAGTGTTTTTTTACGCCCAAAATTATCACTCAGCGGCCCATAAATGAGCTGTCCAAGTGCCAATGCCAACAAAAAAACCGCCACTGCACTTTGAATTTGAGATTGTGTCACTTGATAATATTGACGCATATCGCCCAGTGCCGGTAAAAAAATATCGGTAGAAATCAGCCCTCCCGTCGATAAACATACGATAAGTATAATGAATAGCAAGTTATATTTATGAGTCATAAAGAAAATCACACTTTTTAGGTAGTTATTAAATAGTATTTAATTAAATATAATTATATTTTATGCTTATATATGCAAATAATAATTATTAAAAGTGTTATTATTTTACTTTATAAAAATATTATTTTTCTTATAGAAAGCATTTTATTTTACAAACTTCACGAGCTAAAAAGTTATTCCCTAACTAAGCTCTCCTGTACAAATACTTTGCCGTAATCTTCCGCTGCTTTTTTCATTGATATTATAAGTAAAAGCATAATCTCTCTCTCCACGGCAACAGTCCCACTTTCTATACAATATCCATCAAAGTTGATCGACAAAACGCAAAGCAGAAAAATAATCTCTAACGTCTCTACCCCAAAATCACTATGGTATAAAGACGGCGCATAACACAACAATAGCTTGAAGCCCCTATCAACACAAATAATTGTGTAAAAAATCTTGATCTATCCCCTATACCATAAAATATAATGCTTTCTCTGCAAACCAACTCACAACCAAATATATCTTACTCATTTCATAAAACTCTTCATCTAAGATAAATATCAAAAAATTATCGTGTAACATATTAACAAATATGATGTCATAACAATTCAATAAGCTTTTTATTTAACTTAATCCATGATCTTTTATAACACTATGAATTGAACATTACTGATATTTATTTTTATCTTCAAATGCACCTTCTAATCTCATTTTATAAATATTCTTCCCATAAAAACAGTAACACTTTTATAAAAATAAGCAGATATACCCCCTACTTTATAAGCTAGAAACCAATAAACGATAGTATCCAGTTTTTTAAATTATTCTCTCTCATGAGAAATTCGATGATAATATGATAATAGTATACGGATAGCCCGCTTTTTTTCAGACATAAGTGAGGTCTTTTGGATTGTATAGCCACATTTTACTTCTCATAACAAACATTTGTTTAAAGTATTTTCCTATTCCTTTTTGGCGCATATCTATTCACTTTTGGAACATAATTAGCAAAAAGGCATTGTATCTCCAGCATATTCAAGGAGATAAAACATGGAAACTCGCATTCCTGAAAACACACCATTTG
>NZ_JBHIRB010000021.1:0-20438 GCF_042196845.1 Bartonella sp. AA9NXGY | reverse complement strand
TATCGTTATATTTATCAACTAGTACTGCAACATCAGCTAAGGTATAGGTTTTCATAGATGATCCTCAAAACTTGCGTAACGCTCCATATTTCCCCTATCATTTGCCCCTCCTCCATAGTTTTTTCCAAAAGCTCTTGTAAAAAGGGATAGGTTGCGGAGTGGGAGTGTTCTCAATCTTTTCAATTGGTTGGTCTCCATCAGGTATCTCAACTCCCACGCTTTCTTTAATTCTTTTGCAAAGGAATTCATAAAAATTACTTGCGTAATATTCGCAATCTTCAGATGGAAGCATGACATAGAGTGGGCATTCACCATCCCGAAACTGCGTATAATCAAAGTAAAAAGTCTCACCAAAATCTGTTCTACTTACGATAAGCTGTTCTGGTGTCGCAAAACCCCTTTTTCTATTATTTAAGTTGCGGAAAACAATATCACCAGCAGCAATACCTATTCCACAATCCCTATAAACGCTACAGATTTCATAACCTCCAATTTCTCCTCCTTTATAATTTTTTAAAAAACTCTTATAAGAAGATGTAAATTGTAAACCGAGAGCTTTCTCCGCCTTTTCAATCAGTAGATCATCAACTGCATCATCTTCAGTACCGAAATTGATAATATCATCATCATATTTATTCACTTTATCAATTAATACTGCAACATCATCTAAAGTATAAGTTTTCATAGATGATCCTCAAAACTTGCGTAACGCTCCATATTTCCTCTATCAATTTCACCTCTTCCATAGTTTTTTCCAAAAACTCTTGTAAAAAGGGATAGGTTGCGGAGTGGGAGTGTTCTCAATCTTTTCAATCGGTTGATCACCATCAGGTATCTCAGCTCCCACGCTTTCTTTAATTCTTTTGCAAAGGAATTCATAAAAATTGCTAGCGTAATATTCGCAATCTTCAGATGGAAGCATGACATAAAGTGGGCATTCTCCATCCCTAAACTGCGTATAATCAAAGTAAAAGGTTTCATCAAAATCAGTACTGCTAACGAAAAGCTGTTCTGCTGTCATAAAACCGCGTTTTCTAGCATTTAAGTTTCTGAAAACAATATCACCACCAGGGATATCTGCTCCACACTCCTTATAAAGGCTAAAGATTTCTTCACCACCAATTTCTCCTCCTACATATTTTTTTAAAAAGCTCTTATAAGAAGATGTGAATTGCAAATCGAGAGCTTTCTCCGCCTTTTCAATCCGTAGATCATCAGCCGCATTTTCTTCAGTACGAAAATTGATAATATCATTATATTTATCAACTAATTCTACAACATCATCTAAGGTATAGGTTTTCATAGATGATCCTCAAAACTTGCGTTATAAACGCTCCATATTTCCTCTATCAATTTCACCTCTTCCATAGTTTTTTCCAAAAGCTCTTGTAAAAAGGGATAGGTTGCGGAGTAGGAGTGTGCTCAGTCTTTTCAATCGGTTGGTCACCTTCAGGTATCTCAGCTCCCACGCTTTCTTTAATTCTTTTGCAAAGGAATTCATAAAAATTGCTAGCGTAATATTCGCAATCTTCAGATGGAAGCATGACATAGAGTGGGCATTCTCCATCCCTAAACTGCGTATAATCAAAATAAAAGGTTTCACCAAAATCTGTTCTGCTAACGAAAAGCTGCTCTGGTGTCACAAAACCACGTTCTCTATTGAGTAAGTTTCGGTAAACAATATCACCAGCAGGAACACCTTCCCCACAATCTCCATAAATGCTAAAAATTTCATCACCACCAATTTCTCCTCCTCCATATTTTTTTAAAAAAACTTTATAAGAGGATGTGAATTGTAAACCGAGAGCTTTCTCCGCCTTTTCAATCTGTAGATCATCTGTTTCATTCTCTTCATCATCTTCACTACCCAAATTGATAATATCATCATCATATTTATTCACTTTATCAATTAATACTGCAACATCAGCTAAGGTGTAGGTTTTCATAGATGAACCTCAAAACGTGCGTTATAAACGCTCCATATTTCCTCTATCAATTTCACCTCTTCCATAGTTTTTTCCAAAAACTCTTGTAAAAAGGGATAGGTTGCGGAGTGGGAGTGTGCTCAATCTTTTCAATCGGTTGATCACCATCAGGTATCTCAACTCCCGCGTGTACTTTAATTCTTTTGCATAGGAATTCATAAAAATTACTGGCGTAATATTCGGACTCCTCATCCGCAAACATGACATAGAGTGGGCATTCACCATCCCGAAACTGCGTATAATCAAAGTAAAAGGTTTCATCAAGATCATAACTCACAACGAGCTGTTCTGGTGTCGTAAAACCACGTTTTCTATCATTTAAGTTTTGGAAAACAACGTCATTAACAGAAACACCTATAGGATGCTCATAAAGACTATAGATTTCTTCACCACTAATGTCCCCACCTTTATAATGTTTCAAAAAACTCTTGTAAGAGGATGTGAATTGTAAACCAAGAGCTTTCTCCGCCTTTTCAATCACAAGATCATCAACTGCATTATCTTTAATACGAAAATGGATAATCTCATCATCATATTTATTCACTTTATCAATTAATACTGCAACATCAGCTAAGGTATAGGTTTTCATAGATTATTTCTCCAAACTTCTTTTTTCTCTCTTTTCATCAACCGTAGAGCATTACTACCGATGCTCCTGTCCCCATCTGTCAAAATCTATCCCTATGATACTCCATTTCATGTCGATTATTCCTCCTAAATTATTGTTTTTTTGTTCTCTATACCCTTTAGCACGTTCCTTCCAATATTCCTCTCTCCACTTACCAAACTTGTCTCTCTCTATAAGTGATTGATGTTTTTGAGGATTATTATGAATCACAGAAGTATATTTTTTATGAGATTCATGACTCATTTCTGCTATGGGTCCCTCATGCGTTTGCTTTAGGTGATGCAACTCAACAGACTTATTATCAAATCCTATAGGTGCTCTTCCTGTTTCCATTCTCTCAATATTGGTGCCCCACACCGTTTTTCCTTTTTCTTCCCAATCAGAAATTCTGTTAGGATCAAACAAATCGTCTCTCTGATAGGCTTTGTTCGTCTGTCCAAATTTGCTATCGGTAAATTTAGTGGGTTTCTTTTTTAACCAAAGCTTTTTTTCTTTAGCAGCAAGTTTAGTTAGTTCTTTCTTCGCCGCAAGTTTGTCAGGATCTCCTTGAGCTGCAAGTTCTGCAAGATTTTTCTTGGAAGCAAATTGGGCAAAATCAGCCACATTTTTCCAGGTTCCGTAACAAACCACCCTTGGGTTTTAAGAATGCGCGTTGCTGCTGTAAGACTCATAAAACGCTGTTTCGGTTTTTTGCGTGCTAAAATGTCATCCAATTCATTATTTTTATAAGCTTCAGCAAAAAAGATGACGCGCTCAACCTGTGTCATCTTTTCATAATCAGAAAACTCTGGTGTATATAATTGAGGTGTAGGTTTGTAATTCCTTAAAGCTTCGGTATCGCCGAGTAGAGCCTTTGCAACGAGAGAATGATTAGCAGCTTTTTTACGTAATTTTTTCTTAATATCTTGTGCTTGCGCCCAAGCTAACACTTTGTCTAAAGCTACCTTGACATGGCTTTCAAAAAACTCCAGTGCTGTAACTCCAAAATTCTCTTCTGAAGAAATCAGCATAGCCTCATATTGAGATTGAGATTCTTTACCGTTAGCGTATTCACAGCCAAGACAATAAGCAGCAGTAGTAAGACTGACAGAAACCCACAATCTTCCGCTATCCCGTCCATAATCTATGACACCATAATGAATACGCACTATGCGATCGGGGAGGTGATAATAAGCAAACATATCACCCATTTCATCGCGATGGGGCTCCCAACCAACTTTTTTTAAAATCTCTGTTGCGTCTTTGGTTTGCATCGTCATTACCCCCCCCAGCATGTTCCATAATTCTTTTACAGAGAAATTCATAGAAGTTACTTGCGTAATGCTCTGAATCTCCAGATGCAATTTCAACATAGAGTGGGCATTCACCATCCCAAAACTGAGAATAATCAAAATAAAATGTTTCACCAAAATCAGTTCTATTCACGGCAAGCTGATTTGGTTTTGCGAAACCATTTTTTATATCCGTCAAATGATAGAAAACAATATCACCAGCAGGACACTTATCAAAACTTGCGTTATAAATGCTAAAAATTTCATAACCTCCAATTTCTCCTCCTCCATAATTTTTTAAAAAACTTTTGTAGGACGAGGTGAATTGTAAACCAAGAGTTCTCTCAGCCTTTTCAATCAATATATCATCAGGCGCATCCTCTGCAGTGCCAAAGTCGATAACATCCGGATACTTATTAATTAATTGTGCAACATCAGCTAAGGTATAGGTTTTCATGGATGATCCTCAAAACTTGCGTTATAAACGCTTCATATTTCCTCTATCAATTTCACCTCTTCCATAGTTTTTTCCAAAAGCTCTTGTAAAAAGGTATAGGTTGCGGAGTGGGAGTGTTCTCAATCTTTTCAATTGGTTGATCACCATCAGGTATCTCAACTCCCACGCTTTCTTTAATTCTTTTGCAAAGGAATTCATAAAAATTACTGGCGTAATATTCGCAATCTTCAGATGGAAGCATGACATAAAGTGGGCATTCACCATCCCGAAACTGCGTATAATCAAAGTAAAAGGTTTCACCAAAATCTGTTCTGCTAACGGCAAGCTGTTCTGGTGTCACAAAACCATGTTTTCTATAATAATTTAAGTTTTGTAAAACAATGTCATCAAAAGGAATATCTTCTCCACACTCTTTATAAAGGCTATAGATTTCATAACCAGCAATGTCTCCTCCTTTATAATGTTTTAAAAAAGTTTTATAGGAAGATGTGAATTGTAAACCGAGAGCTTTCTCCGCCTTTTCAATCACGAGATCATCAACCGCATTTTCTGCAATCCCAAAACTAACAATATCACCATCATATTTATCAACTAATTCTATGACATCCGCTAAGGTATAGGTTTTCATGAATCTTCCCCTGCATGTTCCATAATTCTTTTACAGAGAAATTCATAAAAATTACTTGCATAATAATGTGACGCTCCAGATGGAATCTTGACGTAGAGTGGGCATTCACCATCCTGAAACTGAGTATAATCAAAGTAAAATGTCTCACCAAAATCAGTTCTACTGACAACAAGCTGCTGTGATTTTGCTAAACCATGTTTCCTATGATATAAGTTTTTATGCACAATATCACCAGCAGGATGATCCTCAAAACTTGCGTTATAAATGCTAAAAATTTCCTCATAACCAATTTCCCCTCCTACATATTTTTTTAAAAAAACTTTGTAAGACGATGTGAATTTCAAATCCAAAGCTTTCTCTGCCTTTTCAATCACAAGATCATCAACCGCATTTTTTTCAGTACCAAAATTGATAATATCATTATATTTATCAATTAATACTGCAACATCATCTAAAGTATAGGTTTTCATAGATGATCCTCAAAACGTGCGTTATAAACGCTCCATATTCCCTCTATCAATTTCACCTCTTCCATAGTTTTTTCCAAAAACTCTTGTAAAAAGGGATAGGTTGCGGAGTGGGAGTGTTCTCAATCTTTTCAATCGGTTGATCACCATCAGGTATCTCAGCTCCCACGCTTTCTTTAATTCTTTTGCAAAGGAATTCATAAAAATTGCTAGCGTAATATTCGCAATCCTCAGATGGAAGCATGACATAAAGTGGGCATTCTCCATCCCGAAACTGCGTATAATCAAAGTAAAAGGTTTCACCAAAATCAGTACTACTCACGACAAGCTGTTCTGATGTTGCAAAACCACGTTTTCTATAATAATTTAAGTTTTGACAAACAATATCATTAAAAGGAAAATCTACACAATCTTCATAAAGACTATAGATTTCATCACCACCAATATCTCCCCCTTTATAATTTTTTAAAAAACTTTTATAAGAAGATGTGAATTGCAAACCGAGAGCTTTCTCCGCCTTTTCAATCCATATATCATCGACAGCATTTTCTGCAGTCCCAAAACTGACAATATCACTATCATATTTATCAACTTTATCAACTAATTCTATAACATCATCTAAGGTATAGGTTTTCATAGATGATCCTCAAAACGTGCGTTATAAACGCTCCATATTTCCTCTATCAATTTCACCTCTTCCATAGTTTTTTCCAAAAACTCTTGTAAAAAGGGATAGGTTGCGGAGTGGGAGTGTTCTCAGTCTTTTCAATTGGTTGATCACCATCAGGTATCTCTTCTCCCGCGTGTACTATAATCCGTTTGCAAAGGAACTCATAAAAATCACTGGCGTAATATTCGCAATCGCCCAATGGAAACCTGACATAGAGTGGGCATTCACCATCCCTAAACTGCGTATAATCAAAATAAAAGGTTTCATCAAAATCAGCATCACAAACGATAAGCTGTTCTGGTGTCGCAAAACCATCTTTTCTATCGAGTAAGTTTCGGTAAACAATATCACCAACAGGAACACCTTCCCCACACTCCTTATAAAGACTAAAGATTTCTTCACCACCAATTTCCCCTCCTTTGTAATTTTTTAAAAAACTCTTGTAAGACGATGTGAATTGTAAGCCGAGAGTTTTCTCCGCCTTTTCAATTACAAGATCATCAACTGCATTTTTTGCAGTACCAAAATTGATAATCTCATCATCATATTTATTCACTTTATCAATTAATACTGCAACATCATCTAAGGTATAGGTTTTCATCAATTATTCTCCATAAATTATTCTATAAGTTTCTTTTTTCTCTTTTCATCAACCGTAGAGCATTATTGCCGATGCTCCTGTCCCCATCTGTCAAAATCTATCCCTATGATACTCCATTTCATATCAATTATTCCTCCTAAATTACTGTTTTTTTGTTCTCTATAACCTTTAGCGCGTTCCTTCCAATATTCCTCTCTCCACTTACCAAACTTTTTTCTCTCTATAAGCGATTGATGTGTTTTTGGATTAGCGTGAATCACGGAAGTATATTTGTTATGATCTTTACTACCAATTTCTGCTATGGGCCCCTCAGGCGTTTGCGATAGATGATGCAACTCAACAGGCTTGCCATCAAACCCCATAGGTGCTCTTCCTGCTTCCATTCTTTCAACATTGGTGCCCCATACTTCTTCCCCTTTTACTGTCCAACTAACAATTTTGTTAGGATCAAACAAATCGTCTCTCTGATAGGCTTTGTTTGTCTGTCCAAATTTGCTATCGGTAAATTTAGTGGGTTTCTTTTTTAACCAAAGCTTTTTTTCTTTAGCAGCAAGTTTAGTTAGTTCTTTCTTCGCCGCAAGTTTGTCAGGATCTCCCTGAGCTGCAAGTTTGGCAAGATTTTTCTTGGAAGCGAATTGGGCAAAATCTTTCCTAGCAATGAACTTGATCACAGCCTTGTTGCCAAGATTTATAGCTCCCTTGGCTGCTCCAGCTCCTCCAGCAAAGTTTTCTAATACTCCGGCTGATAATCTTCCACTTTCAAAACCAGCATTAAAAGCTCCGTCAACTCCCGCTTTTTCAATATTCTCTTTTACGTAATCTATATCCCCTATAAAGGAATCCTCAACACCTCCCCAGAATTGACCAGCACCTTCCCAGACATCATCAATCACATGTCCACTCACGACCCAAGACGCTCCTGTTCCAATGTCTTTAAAACTCTTTTCAACGCCCCCCCGTGGATTGCTAGCAAATATTATCATTTGTAACATCATGTTCTTCACAGCGCCATCAGCTAACTCGTATAGCTTGATTGGTATATCGGCAATGAGACCAGTCATAATTCCTGTCGAAAAAGTTCTATCTTGTTGTTCATCAATCTCGAACCATTTTTCGTTAACATCTCTTCGACACTGATCATCAGGGCACTCTTCTAACTCTTTCTTCATCTGAGCGCGTTGTGCACTACCCAAAAAGTTATTTGCAGCGGCATTACCAGCGGCATCGGCGCCGGCATCAACATTGCCACCGGCAAGGGCAGCAGCAACGCCCCCAGCAGCCCTTGCAACATCAATGGTGTGATCTCTAAAGTCAGCAAACTGCGCATCAATCTTTGCGTTTATACGCGCTTCCTCTTCCGGAGTTGGGGTGCGACCGTTTAGGTCCCCCATTTCCTCTTTCACAATGCCTTGCACCCACAATTGAAACTGGAGCATAGCAGTGGCTTCGCCCACAGCACCCCCCACAGCACCGGCAGAGCAAGCACCGCTCGCAACAGCGCCTTTTAAGCAGCCAAGTCCTGCATGGGCAACGATCTGCGTGACCGTATCTATTTTGCCTTCAGCCTTGGCGGTACCGATTTCTTCCGCCAACGATTTGCCAACCGTATCAGACAGGGCGATGCGCAGATTGTTAAAAAAGTTCTTGTCAAGAGAGCCGCCCTCAAGAGCCGTCTGCACGCCTGTGCCAATGGCGGCTTTGATCAAGTTCTTTTTCGCTTCAAGGGCGATACGATCGACAAAAGGAGCGGTTTTTGGCAAAGATTGTCCAACACCAGCCATTTCGGTTAGTTGGCTGGTTAAGCCTGCTGTCAACATCGACGAGACAATGCTGAGAACATTCTTTGAAGAGCCAAGCTCATGCAAGGCACCGGCAATATTGCCGCGATTGTTAACAAGAGCCACAGCGCTTTTGTTAATCAGCGCTTGGACACCAGCCTGTATCGCCGCATTCATGGCGGTGCTCGAGCCAAGCCCCAAAGCACCGGTAATGGCACTGGCAGCGCCCGAGGCTGCTCCACCCGTAACCGCCGTGACAGCCAATGCCACGAGAGCCGCACCGGCTTCTGTCAGCCCTTGGGCTTTATAATCCCAGTCTTTAAATTCAGCCTTAACTGCTTGCCAATCCACTTGCTTGGATAATTCTGGATCATCACGCAGTTGCTTGATCCATGCCATGCCTGGAGAGCGAGACAATTGCTCAAGGGATTTGTCTAAATCACCGGTTGCCTGATACTCAACAACAAAGCCATCACCCGCATCAAGCTTTATGCCACCCTTAGCATCTATGGTGACATGCTCGATGGTCTCCTTAAGGTAACCTTTATCGCTCTCACTCCACCACACAAGGTTTTCATTACGCTGATAAACGTCCTTAAAATCTTGATCCTTGTTGGTCAGAAACTTGATTTTTCCCGTATCTGATGCCAAATGCGTCTGACCACCACTTGATAGCCCTGCCGCATCAAGCGTGAGATCCCCATTTTGCGCATGCATGGAGAGGTTGCCCTCTGTTTCTATCGTGGTTTTGTTTGTAGTAACTTCTGTTGATTGTTGACGAAACTTATTCTTTTGCTTCGATTTGTCGCCTTCTTTGCCCCTCAGATCCAAATCAAAACTGTTAAAATCTTGCTCTGAAATCGCGTTGAGAGCGCCACCACTGGTGAAATCCCCATTGCCCTTGGCTTTAAACTTTTCCCCAAGGTTAAGTTCACCACCTGTGACAATGGTCAAATCTCCATCACTGTTGACTTCTGTCAAACGGTGCTCACTGCTTTGGGCGTTATAATGCCCTTTTTCCAATGTCTCCTTATGGTCACTCTCTAGCACTAATGAACCAAACGTAGCAGAACCATCGACAATCACCGTCATCGGACCGCCACTGCTCCATTGGCCACCAGTCATGCTTAAATCGCCAAGGGAGTGAATGTTTAAATCCTGTATAGAAATGATTTGAGCCTGCTGCCCACTGCGATCAACAAAACCATATTCATTCGTGTCACGGATTTTTGCAGTACCATCAATGATTGTCTTCGCATTGAGGGTGATGATATCCCCCAGAATAACACCGGAAGAATTGGCTAAAAGATCGCCACTGCTGAGATCTACAGCACCGCTGCCAAGCAAAAAACCACCATCATTAAACAAAGTTTGCGTAGTCGAAACATGCAATGCACCATTACTTGATATGGTGCCGCTATTGGCAAAACGGTCCGTCTCTATAGTGACGCCATTGCCTTTTATTCTAGCACTGGCGAAGTTTCCTTGCTGCGTTTTTGCCCCATAAACATCTTGTGCTAAAGAAGTGTTTGGTGCCAAATAAACATGAGGCACCAAGACCTCTTGTCCATCGACAAGGTGGGTCTCAAGCCAGATCATATCCTTTTTGATCCCAGCAATTTGCTGAGGCGTTAAGGGCTTACCTAGCACTAACCCCAAGGGATCTTGCTGCTCCACAGCATTGTCATAGAGCCTTTGCATTTGAGCATTGGGATCTTCAACATCAAGAAGAGTGCGATTGCCTGTCAGTTCAAAGATTTGCTCACCCACCAGACGATATTCAAAATAAGCATCCCCCAACTTTTTGAACACGTGCTCAGGCTTATAATTGCCAATCTTTTTTAAGTAATAGTCCGATCCTAAAAATTTACTTGGGTTGATAAAATCTGGACGCGTCTCGACTAAAAATGGCACATCCGGTGTTTGGGTCTGGTCCAATTCTGTCTTAACAGAGTTAAGCCCATCTTGCGTTGGCACTTGTATGGATTCTGGTGCGGGTGTTTTTGTGCTTGGTGCAAAAAGCCCTTTGTGCCCTTTCAAACCATTGATAATACCGTCCAATCGATCATCACTAATCAGTGGTTTGGAACCGTCAAAATCGGTGTTTTTAACACCAGCCAACCCTTTATCGCCAGAGCTTAAGCCAACTTGCTCAACCCCCTCACGCACCGCATGATTGTCAATATAGCCTGTCAACTTGGCATCAAGCGTGCCACCAGCTTCAATCGTGCCATAAACAGCATCATAAGTGCGTTTGAGTGTTTGGGTAAAAGTAGGACCATCCCATTCTTCTGCACCTTGCCCTATACATGCTGGATTTGTGGCACTACATTGCTTATATCTGTAGCGTGTTTCAGTTACAATCTTGGTTGTTTCAATTAAATCACGCCCCTCATTGAGCAGCGTATCACCCTGCATCTCAATGTTGCCATTAGCAGCAATCAAACTATAGCTATTGCGGATATCACCGGCATGGACCGTGAGATGACGCCCTACCAAAATCTGTGCCGCATTATTGGTAAAATGAGGCTGCTGACGAATAATCGTAGTGTCGATATTTTTCTTGATCCTTGTGTGTTTATCAACATTTGGGATATTTTCCCATTCTCCTCGCACGTAACTGTGAGAAACCACTTTATCGCTAACTTCAACTCCACCTTCACGCATGTTGGTAAGCGCTGAGACATCGAAGGTCATATCGCCTGACACGGCTTCTAAAAGACCCGAGCTGTTGATCACATGACCAGCCCGCTCTCCACTTAAACCACGGATGATGAGATTGTCTTCAGCAATGACATCGGCAAACTTATTAATAAAATCCCCATCTAAGGAGAAAATGGCAGATTTCTTGGCATAAATCAGCCCACTATTACTCAGATCAGCGCTCACATTGAGCGCAACCCCATCACCACTTGAACCAATACTGCCGGCATTGTCCAAAACATCTGCGGTTAAGACAAAAGCACCACCACTTTTGAGAACACCGTCTTCACCATTTAAAACCAGAGCAACTTGCCCCAATGACGGATCATGACTTTTTGCCACAAGCGTAAAACTGTCACTGGCTAAAAGCTGACCGGAATTGGCTAAAGACCCAAGCTTCGCATCAACAACACCGCCCACCATAATACCGGAATTACTTAAAACATCATGACTGTTGAGAGTCAGTACCCCGCCTTGCGCTTCCACAAGCCCAGTTTGGGTGAGTGTGCCTGCATTCAGCGTTACATCATAGGCGCCAACCTCACTTGTCTCGCCCATTGTCAATATGCCATCACTGGAAAGCTCTATCCGCTTTTTAGAGACAATGCGCCCCGTTTGGCTGAGATTTGTTTGCGCATGCAAAGCAATGGTATCATTGCTTTCTATTGTGCCACTATTGCTTAAATCACCGTGGCTGGTCAGTTGAAGGTCACCACGCTCAATCTCTATGTGCCCTGCTTGGATCACACTCTCAGCAACAATATTAACTGCCCCTTGCGTAGAAATGAGACCATCAACATTCTCAAAACTGCCCACATCAATGCGCAAACCATCCCGCGCTAAAACATGCGCACCTTCATCATGTGTAGCGTTTCGTTGGTCTGAATTTGTCGTTTCAGCGCTTTTATTGACAAAAGACGTTGCAACAATCTTCATCTCACCGGCTAAAGCACTGAGAAGACCAGCCTCATTATTTATATGACCAGCACGTGTCTCTTTCAGCCCACCAATGCTGAGAGCCTCTTCAGCAATAATTCTGCCCTGTGTGTTGGTTAAATCACCATCACTGAATACGTCCATAGATTTTTTGGCGTAAATCAGCCCACTATTGCTGACATTCCCTGCCACATTGAGGGCAACATTCTCACCACTAGAGCCAAGCACACCGGCATTGTCTAATTGCCCTGCGGTCACAACAAAAACGCCACCACTTTGAAGGACACCTTCGGATGTATTCTTCAGAAAGGCTTGTTGCGGATCGGCGCCTTCTTGTGTGCTTACCATCAAATGCAAATCATCGGTTGCAATAAACGTCCCTTGATTGGTAAATGCACCAATATGAGCATCGACACTCTCACCGCGCATTGTGCCGCTATTGATAACCCCATCACGCACTTGAAGGGTTAATGCTCCTTCTTGAGCTTCCACAATCCCTGCTTGGGTTAAAGCATCAGCACTTAAAACCACATCATAACTTAAAATCGTGCTCTCTTGAGAGGTTGTGAGCATGCCCCCCGCTGTCAAGGCAACCTGCTGCATGCTGACAATATCACCCGTGTGATTGAGGGCACCATGGGCATCCAGCGTTATCTTCCCATTAGACCAGACAGTGCCTTCTTGGATCAGGGCACCGTGATGCGCATAAAGGTCAATTTTTTGCTCTGCCACTAAGCGCGCGCGTGATGTAAGCTCTGCTGCTTCCACCAAAAGAGAGCCGCCGGCGCTATAATGTCCAGCGCCTACAGTGAGCGCATCATCGGCGCTCAAGACAATATTCCCCTTGGCACCAATATGGTTGTTTAAAGCGCTGATTTGATTGGTTTTAATGGTCAGATCGCCAAGGGAAGAAACCCCTGTTTGATCATTGTCTTGCATGCGGCTCAGATCAATTGTTGCTGCTTGGATCTCTAAAAGATCACCGGCGGCTATCCGCCCATTCCCCGCCTCAAGCTTTGCTGCCTGTAAATGCAAAGAACCCGTCGCTGACTGTTGACCATCACTCCCAATACCGCTTGCTAGAAGAGCATGGGACTGGAGCTTGATCAGATCGGCGCCCACATCAACAGTACCGCTCGCTGCAACGCGAGCTTGCTCAGCCAGTTCAACATGTTTCAAAGCCTTCAGTTCAACTGCTTCTTCTGAGAAAAGCAGATCTTTCACATGTACACTATCGTGGTGGGAGTGAGCCTTCACCGCTCCTTTGGCACGTGCTTTGGCAATTACCAGCTTGCCATCACTTGTCAATCTCATGGCGCCTGCATTGGCAACCATGTCTCCGCGCATCTTAACGCCCGCACCTTTATCATTGGCAATCACGCGAATCTGCCCCGCATACATTCCACCAAACTCACTGGAATCAATCGCCAATTCTGGCTCTTTGCCATCAGAACCAAGAGAAGTTGCTTCGCGTTTGTTATAATCAAAATGATTGCGCCCCGCGATAACAGCCAAATCTCCTTTGACCTGTATGGGACCCCCGACACTGATCTTGCGCGAAACAAGATCAAAAATATCTAATGCACTCCCATCAGCCCCACGAGCGCCTATGGTGATATCTCCACCCTCAACACGCAATCCACTCAAAGCGCCATCGGCTCCAATAATCGGTTGTCCAGTCGATAAAGTCACCCGTGGTGTATTAATAAAGCCACAACCGTTACAGGTAATCCCATTGGGATTGGCGATAATAACATCCGCCATATGCCCGTGTACTTCGCTCACGCCTTCAAGACGCGAGCGATTGGCACTCACCACTTCATTAAGGATAACCTTTGCTGCACCGCTATAACGCAAATTGCCGTTGCCTGGCACCAATCCCCCAAGCTGTGAACGCGAAACCTCCTCAGTCGAATTGTTCAAAATCACGCCATGGGTATCAACATTGAAACTGTCATATTTGTTATGAGAAAGACCCTGTCCATTGGGGCGAACAATATCAATCAGCGGCACATCATTGCCGGCTTTCCCCACCGTGGGGCGGAAAACAGAGCCAACCCCATCAGCTGCTTTTATCCCTTGGCTCTCTTGTGCAACAGGACTTCGCGCTCCAAGCGCCTGTGCTTGCAACAACAAAGGCTGAAAAGCTAAGCAAAAGCTTAAAACCAGTGAAAGCCCCTTATGGATCCCTCGCTGCAAAACACAAAGAACGCGCTGCCATAGCTTGTATCCATATCCCAATCTATGCTTTTGATCTTTCAATCCCCGCATCTTCAGCTCCTCATAAAATTCTTTATCTCTTTTAAAAAAACAACCCATATGGGTATAAACAGCGCAGCGATATTTTTACCGCCCATTTGCTCTAAAATCTTAATAATGCCCGCACTTGAAATAACCCTGTCGCATTTCCCTTTTCTCGCACTGTCGATTGGGTTAAAATATTCGAATAAGACACATCAATATCCGTAATGTCTCCGGTTGCATGGAAACCAAGAGTTGCCCCAACGAGGCTCCCGCCAAAACTGTTTTTGTTTACATTATTGGCCACGGCCCCCAGATCAAGCGCCATATAAGGGGCAAATTGGCTCATAAATTTACGCCCCATTCTCGAAGAAAAACCTGGCAACAACAGCGACAATTCATTGCGCCAAAACGCCCCATTATTGCCGTAATAAATCGCCTCACGCACTCCGCGCACAGAGGAACTACCACCAAGCGATATTTGCTCTGAACTAAACAACGTGTCGGGTGATAATTGTCCTGAAAACAGTGTGTTATAGCGAAAGTTATACTGTTTGAGCGAAAAAGGACGCACGTAGCCTAGGGAAAAAGACAATTTGGAAAATTGCCCTTTGGGTGAATTTTTTGTTGCATTCTCTTGCTCTTTATCATCATAAGCGCCAAGAATTGCCAACCCTTTATGAAACCCTATATGCGCGCTTAATTCTCCTCCAAGCCACTTGCGCGAATGATCAAGCTCAAAGGTTGCAATAGCTAGTTTACGGCTTGAAACATCAACTCGACTGCCCATAATAAAATTATCAGAATATTTCCATGTCAACCGTCCTGTAACCCAGGTCTTTCCCTCTTGATCACGGTCGATAACCCGTGAAATCCACGGTGTAAGCGATAAAGACTTGCCCGCAGTCATAATATCGGAAAATATTCCCTTAACACTCGAATGATATTGGCTCCACGTCCCATCAAAACCAGTTGTCCAATAGCCATAGGGAAGAGAAAAGGATCCCGTTAGAGTATCACTATTGGGGCGCTTGTGAGAAAAATGATACGGACTACCATCCATAGAACGCTGATAGCTCAACGACCATTGATCATTGATCCCTAACAGATCATCAAAAGAAAGGCTCAAGCGCGTTTGATAAAGCCCTGTTGCTTTAGCGCCAAGATTATCGCTGGAAAGCGTAATAAGCCAAGGTTTCTGTTTTTCAATATGAACATCGAGTATCGAACCACCCGAATTGCTCCCCGCACCAAGATTAATGGTGGCTTGGCGTGAGAAAAGCCGATTGATTTGATCAAGCCCTTGCTCTATCTGGCGCAGATTGGTCGGCTTCCCAATAAGGTTTGGAAAAGCCGTGGTGATTTCTCCTTGAAGTCTCCTCTCAACTTTATGCCCATCAAGGGTAATATCTTCCATCACACCTTCAACTACAACAATCTTGAGATGACCGCCGCTTAAATCTTGCTCAGGCAAATAAGCCCGCACCGCAATATAGCCGCGCTTCATATAAAGCTTGGTCACCGCTTTGAGCACTTTGTTGATTTCGGCAATCCCCAAACACCGCCCTTCCCAAAGAGAAATGGCTTCATGAAGGTCGGTATGAGAAATCAACTGAGCACCAACAAATTCAATGCTTTTGATCAGCAAACAGGTTGTACTAGGCGAAGCACCATAGGGAGATATGGTATCATCGTCTGGCAAAAATACCCCATGTGTTTCGTTTCTACGGTGTAATCGTTGAAAACGCTGTTCTTGCGTTTGTTGTCGTTGGATGCTCTCTGATTGATTAATCGCTTTCTCACGAATGTTTTCGGCAAAACTCGGCAACGAGAAAAGGCACAAAATAGCCGCAAAAACAAAAATGAAAAAAAATCTATGCATTCATTGTGCCCTCAAAATGAGCAACAAAATGAACCATATCGTCAGCGTCACAGAAAAAATCGCCAACCGCGTAACAATTTTTTAATTTTTTGATGAGAATAATACTTATAACATCTGAGAAAAAAGCATAGACTGTACTGTATACACCTGCTTTATGAGTTGTGCAAACCATATCATTTCCCCCGCTTTTGAAGATTTTACAATGACACTGTTAAATGACAATCATACACTCTAATATGCTTCTTAATTTTAAGGTGTCGCATGTAATATAATTTTGAGCTTCAAGTAAAGACTCTTATTCATAGAATAGACCAAATTTATTGGAACTGTTACATATTAGAGACAACAAAAAACACTCCATTATTATCGCTTGATAAGAAAAATAGCATGACAATCGCTTATTTACTAAAATAAGAAAAAAGAAAATGCGTAATGCTATAACTGATGAAGGATTAGCATATTTAAAAGCCGCTTATCCTAATGAAAAAACACTAAAGATGATCTGTTTTATTATGTTTACGGTCTTTTGCATTCAGAAGATTATCGCACCCGTTATGCTGATAATTTATGCAAAGAATTGCCTCGTATCCCTTGCGTAAAAACGGCTGATGATTTTTGGAAATTTGTGACAGCAGGGCGTGAACTCGGTCATTTGCACGTAAACTATGAAAGTGTAGAGCCGTATCCAGTGACCTTTAAAAAAGGCAATCCAAAAGTTACAGAGATCACGAACCCTAAAGAATTTTACTACGTTACAGAAATGAAATTCGCTGGGAATAGTAAGGAAAAAGATAAATTGATTGTTTTTTATAACAGCAATATCACAATAACAGATATCTCTCTTGAATCGGTTATGGGGCGTCAATGTGTAAAGACTGATAAAAAGAGTGGCATTATTAATGATGCCAATAGCTATGCTGTTGAAACCGTTGGCAACCCTGCTTATCCATTGGAGTTATTCCAAAGGGTTATTACTGTAAGTTTGGAAACAATGAAAATTGTTAAGAACTTACCAAAATTAGAAATTAGAGAAACCGAATAACTTATAAAGCATGCTCAGATGATAGGCATGTTGACCTCACAAGGGGTATAGAGCTTATAATCATATCTATACCTCTTTTGTTAAGTTGCTTACATATAATCCTAAAAGGATAGTCTATATGCGTTATTCTAAAAAGAAGAAACTTGCAATTTTAGATACTCTTATTTGGATTGCCTTTAAAAGATTAAACCGTAATCTAAAATGAGTGCTTTATCCTTTTCAAAAGCTTTGTTTAAAGAGGGTTATGTATATTCATTTTCTTATATTACTTATAGGTTTTGAATGTTTCTACCCCCCCAAAACCCTTACAAAACATAGAGCATTAGTTGAATTTATAGGTTGTATTATTGATATAGGTTGTTTTTTGAAAAATTGATAAAAATTAACTTATTGAAATATAATAACTTTTATTTTTTTATTGAAAAAAATATATAAAAGGGGCGTAAAAAGCACCTCCAAAACTCATAACCATAATGGTCTTGATAGCATTTATTATGATTATAATCCCTTTCTTTTGAAAGGCTTTAAAAGATCACATACTCTCATAAGACATGTTTTAATCATTCACTAAATGATCACTTTTGTCGATTCAATGTACTGACATAAACTGACAAATATATATTTACAGTTGTATTTATTTGTTATGGCTGTTTTAATAAGTTGTATTTTGAAAAATTGATAAAACTTAACTTATTGAAATATAATGATTTTAATTTTCTCTCATTAAAAAAAATGATATAGGTTCTAAAAAGAACTGACAAAAATGACAAAAGTTTATTAAAAGGGATTTTGCTCATCTCTATAATTATCATTCTCTCTTTAGATGTTTTCATAAGTGTTTTCATAACAGACAATAAATCGCAATTATCCTATTTATCATTTCTCTTATGAACATGAAAAATGATGCCATGGCTATAAAGAACATAACAGCTATAGAGAAAGCAAAAATGCAAATGAAAGCATTTGTTTATAAAGACAGTCCCTATAAAGGCTGTTAAGTCTAAAATGTGTTATTAAAAGAAATTAACAGAAATCTTAAAAGCCATTTAGTGACAAAATTGATAGGTTATAAAGTTTAAAATACGCATTATGAGAGCGTTTTTAAATATTATAAATGTATAGATTCAGAAAATACGCAATCGTTTCATAAAGCCCATAATATAGCTTTAAAAGCACATAAATATAAAAGAAGCAATTAATAAGCATAAGATATTATCAATACATAACGTATTTAAAAAAATAAGAAAAAATATCAAAAAAGATAAAATATCGTTTGACAATAAATACGTATTTTGTTATATAAATAACCAAGTGCTGAAAACACTTAAACATCAAGCGGGTAGATTACGAAACAATCTTTCCCATATCAAAAAACTGACTATCTTTTATGCTGTGATTAGCATATATGAGAATTTTGTCGGGTGTGGTCATGCTATACAAAACCCTATGGGGAAGGCATGCCGACGGACTTGATGCCGTGTTTTCAACACCCGGCGCCTTTTTAAGGTGTCAATTGAAAACAATATTAACATCAAGGTTTTAATTATGACAAATATCTCAAAAAACACCCCCGTTATCTCTAATATTTCAAATGAAACTGCGCTTGCTAATCAACAAGAGCCTGCAAAAAAATACGAATTTACAGGAGAGACAATAGAGGTTGGTGATTATACTCTTTATCGCATTCGGGCTTTAAGGGATTTTGCTAATATAAAAGCTGGTGATCTAGGCGGCTTTATACATAAGGTTGCAAATTTAGCTCATAATGGTGATTGTTGGGTCGGTGGCAATGCCATGGTTTATGGTGATGCTCGTATTTACGATAATGCCCATGTTTCGGATAATGCAAAAATTACTGGATCTGCAAAAATTTATGAAAATGCAAGGGTCTATGGCAATGCTAGCGTGCATATTAGAGCTGAAGTTTATGGCAATGCGCAAGTATATGAGAACGCATTGGTTTATGGTGATATTTTTGGACATGCTAAAGTGTATGGAAATGCAAAAATTTATGACACTATTTATGGCAAGTTTCTTGATAAAACTAGAATTTATGGCAATGCTGAGGTTTATGATAAAGCACGTGTTTTAGGAACCTCTCAGGTTTATGATAATGCCCATGTTTATGAAAATGCTATAGTTTTTGATAATGCTAGGGTTTGCGATAATGCCCATGTTTGTGGCGCTGCTATGGTCAATAGAGAAGCCAAGGTTTATGGGAATGCTATAGTGACTGGTTATGCCCATGTTTATGATAGGGGCTGCGTTTATGACAATGCCAAGGTTTATGGCAAGGTTTATGGTGGCGCTTGGGTTTCCAATAATGCTTTAATTTCTGATAATGCCGAGGTTTATGATGATGCTCGCATTTATGACAATGCAAAAATTTATGGCAAGGTCCATGGTGATGCTCATGTCTATGGCAATGCCAAGGTAATTGGCTATACTGAGATTGGTGGTGATACCAAAATTGGTGGCAATTATAAAGAACCCGTTATCACTGGTGATATTGTTTTTACAACTGTGTAAATGACGCGCGGGCGCGGCGGGGGCGCCCCTCTTTAAACATTTCATTCTAAAATTCAAATCTATTTATAAAGGAATTGTGCTATGCAAAAAAAGTTTGCACTCACAAATGAGACACGTGTATTTAATAATCAAACTCTTTATCGCATTCGGGCTTTAATAGATTTTGATGATGTCAAGGCTGGTGATTTAGGGGGCTTTATTGAAAGTGAAAACAACCTCTCGCATGATGGCAATTGCTGGGTCTATGATAATGCTCTTGTTTTAAATCCTGCCCATATTTATGAAAATGCCAAGGTTTTTAATAAGGCTATTATAATGGGCTTTGTTTATGGCAATGCTCATGTATGTGATTGTGCCCGCGTTTATGCAAATGCTCATGTTTATGACAATGCGCATCTTTCTTATAATGCTTGGGTTTATCATCAGGCGCGGGTTTATGGCAATGCAAAATTATCAGGAAGTGCACGTATTCATGGCAATGCCGAGGTTTATGATCATGCTGTTGTTAGTGGCGCTGCTAAAATTTATGGCAAGGTTTATGGGAATGCTAGCGTGGGTGGGTATGTTAAGGTCTATGGTTCTGTTTATGGGAATGCAAAAGTGACTGGTTATCACACCAT
>NZ_JBHIRB010000020.1:0-24324 GCF_042196845.1 Bartonella sp. AA9NXGY | reverse complement strand
TTTGCGATTAAATTTTCTTCCTCATCAGCAGCAGAAAAAAGTCCCTCAAAATCAGGAAACTGAACACCAAAAGCAGAATCTTCATCTTTATGAACAAGAGCAAAAAATCTTTTCATTTTTCTTCTCCTTTTTTTAACCAACCTGCTTGTTGTGCGATAGAACGTGCTGTACCAATCGGAAGATTTTTTTTTAGGATGTGGAACAATAACAACCTTACCATCTTTTTTTAATTTATGATGAGAACCTTTTACTTTGACAAGTTCAAAGCCATCACGCTTTAATTTTGCAATGATTTTTCGGCTATCTTGTTCCATTCCCTAAACTCATAATGTGTAAATATATACACATTTTAATGATTTTTCATCTGATGTCAATTCTTTTTTAACGGCTAAAATGCTTATGAAGCGCATTTAGAGCAATACGCAATATACTCTGAATAAAGTCAATATTTTTTATCTCTCTGTTGATCTTCGTCTATAAGAGGTTCGTAATTGAGAATGCTTTTCGGAATATCACCACCGTAAACCCATGCTTTTACTTGCGCTTTGGTACTAAAATCCGCATTTTTAGGTGTTTTGTAATACTGATCACCATCAAACTTTTCACACTCTTTTGTACCGTCTTCGTATTCGTAGAGGTTGTAAAAATACTCCTCTGTCCCATCCCCCATGGGACATACCCACTGCCGTTGCAACAAACCTCTTTCGCATGGGTTGTTTACGGTTTTTTAAGAATAGATGTTTTAAAATGAACATGCTTTAATCCTAATTTTACAAATTTGTCTATTTGCCTCAAATTTGACCGTACAGAGCGTTTTATATGATAGGTTTTTTATCATAAAATCTTTAAATCACTCTGTACGGTGCCATTTTGTCGATTTAAATGCACATCCAATCACAAAACGATCAGCAATTTTCACTAGTTTGCTAACCTGCAATGTTTTTCACTTGCTTTTCAACCAACGTGAGTGGTCTTGAATTCTCTCTCATTGCCTTTTCTTTCAGCCTTTTTTCACGGGTGTTCAAAACAGCCTGGTGTACAAGATTGGCTTTCGTCAAAAGACTATTTTCCAAATCACGACATAATCTTACTAACTCACGAGTGCTTGGAAAAAACGTATCCGATAAACCTTCTAACTCATCGCATAAAATCCGTTTAACCGTTTTTATGAGTGACCACGCAGAAACACTTTCCAAAACCATTCCATAGGTAAGCGCCATACCTTCATGATCTGTCTGTTGCGAAATTTTTAAACCACACCGAAAGCATCCGAATTGCCTTGGTTATGTCCTCTTTACTCACTTTTATTGAAAACAATTCGTGAAGTTGATCACACGCTTCTAAGGCAATCGCTTCCTGCTGTTGTGTCAATGCTTGCCACTTTTCAAAACTAAAGGAAACTCCAGAGTTATCATCTCGTGAATGTGTTTCAAAGTGACCTCGAGGCTCGATATCAAGGATACTGTCTGAGATGCGTTCATCTACACTTTTTTGCCTTTGAGAGTGATTTCCATAGTTTTTTCCGTTCTCTAAATCCTCGATAGCTTTTTGCACCCAGTTGCGCCACATTGCTTTCCAATCCGTTTTGCGTGCATCTTTGCCTGTTCTAGCTTTCCAAAAATCTCGAAATTTTGCCATTTCGGCTTTGATACGCTCTGGAGGAAATCCCTCTTCGATTGCGAAATCATAAACAGGTTCGAAATTATCAGGGGTACGACAGCCACTGTCATTTCTAACCCGTTTAGCTTTTTCGTAATGTTCTCTTGCTCGTGAATGGAAGGTTGGTTTTCTACACCCGTTTCGATTTGCTCTGATGTGGTCTCAACAGCAGCAACCTATGTTGGTTCGTCAACCTGTTCGTTTGTTTCTAAATTTTCAGAAGCAGTTTTTTTGCTAAAATGATAGTTTTAGTTTATATATATTCTTATTCTGGTTCTTTATAGCTTGATTTTGCTTAGCGTTTGCTTCAGCAAAATCATTAAAATGTTTTTTATAGCGTTTTTTATTGTACACCTTTTTTCAAGCCTCACTATGAATTTGCGATATGGGCGCTTTTTTATCAGTAAAATCTTTTAGCTCTTCTTCAATGCGCGTATTCGACAAACCATTATCTTTCTCAAGAAATTTACCATTCTTTATGAGATATTCGACAATAGTTGCAAACTTTTTTGCGAGCAATTGCAAGCGCGGGCAAGCATTTCAAAATCTGTTTTAATTGGTGCTTTTTTGTCATATATGCGAATGAAAAGCGTTATATAAATGCCCCTTTGTTCTCATGTCATTCCATCTATCTCACTGTTCCAGTCATTCAAAAGGAATCTTATCCATGGTATTGCATTAGACATGCGCATTCCCTTCTTTAACTAAATATAAAATTGCTAAAGCATTTGCTTCGTTGTCATCTTTTGGATTGTATTCTTTTGCACACACCGTCTTAATCATCTTTTCTTGTGAGGCATTGACTTTATCTGTTGTGATCTTCATTTTTGTAAGCCATTGCTGAAAACGCAAATAGCGCCTACTATCGCCTTGAAAACGAAAAAAATCAAAATTGACAAGTGCCACTTGTTATACTGCTGTCTACACGAGAAATCGCCCAGCCTGTCTTAGATCTAGATCAAGGCAGAGAACGGTTTGTGTATTGATGATCATCTTCCCCCATGAAGGCTGTTGCGTATTTATATGTGCGCTATGACAGAGCGTGTTGTGATTGCCTGTCTTGAAAAAATGGTCGTGAGAAAGTACTTGAAACTACTTTTGGGCCAATTTTTTACTGCCATTCGAGGAAAAATAATCTTAGAAGCAGTTGATTTTCGAATTAACTCTTCTTGTTTTTGAATCACATCTTTTTGTGCACGTATTATTTCAGCTTCTTTATCTATTATTTTGTCTTTTGCATCTATCTCTTTTCTGAGCTTTTGCGTCGTTTTACAAGAGTCATGAAGGGTATAAGCCAATCCCAAATTAGCAATATTGATTGCCTCTCCATCCTATAAAGACGAGGAGGAGGTCAAAGTGCTAAAAAGGTACCTCAAAAAGCAGCAATGATTCGTATTTTAGTACCACCGCGGTGCCGTCTTATAGCGTTATAATAAAGTTACGAAAGGTGGTTTAGAAGGTGCTTTAATTTTTTTTGATTTTTAATAAATCATTGGAAAATAAGAGAGATTAAGATAATCTGGTGCGGACGGCGGGACTTGAACCCGCAAGGTCTTCGACCGGCAGATTTTAAGTCTGCTATGTTTACCGTTTTCATCACGTCCGCGATGTGATTTCTCTCATAAGCTATATCTTTTATTGAATCAAGAATTAATGACAAAAGAAACATTTTTCATTTTTTAGTGAAATTTTGACTGACAATAGTTTCCTTTATCGATAGAAAAAGCTTTTATAATGTAAATAAAGTATGAAATGATTAGTGTTATGAGTCAATTTATTCAAGACGTCACAAAAGCTATGGTGGGATTGCATCACGTGTTTGCTGAAACACCACTTCAAAGAAATGATTTTCTTAGTCAAAAGTATGATGCAGAAATTTATTTAAAGCGTGAAGATTTAACACCGGTGCGGTCTTATAAGATTCGTGGTGCTTTCAATTTTGTTTCAGAAATGCTTAGCTGTATATCACCAGATTCTGCATTTGTTTGTGCTTCAGCGGGGAATCACGCGCAAGGGGTTTCTTTTGTTTGTCGTTATTTTAAACGTAAAGGCGTGATTTTCATGCCTATGACAACGCCACAACAAAAAATTGAAAAAACACGTATTTTTGGTAAAGAATTCATTGATATTCGTTTGGTTGGTGAAACATTTGATCAATGTTATGAAGCTGCGCAATCCTTTGTCGTAGAGAGCGGTGGTGTAATGGCTCCACCTTTCGATGATATTCGCATTATTACAGGGCAGGCAACAGTGCTTTGTGAAGCAGCTTTACAATGGAAAAAACTCAATGGAGAAAGTGAGCCAGATTTGATGATTGTGCCGGTAGGGGGTGGTGGTTTGGCAAGTGGAGTGAGCAAGTTTTTACATGAATATGGTTGGAAAACAAAGCTTCGTTTTGTTGAGCCGCAAAGAGCTGCAAGTTTGCTTGCTTGTTTGGAGAGTGGAAAACGCGTCAAGCTTGAAAGCATTGACACTTTTGTAGATGGTGCTGCTGTGGCTGAAATTGGTGCTCTAAACTATACAATTCTAAAGCAATTTCCCCCTGATTCTGTCATTACGGTTCCTGAAAACCGCGTTTGTTCTACGATGGTTGAAATGCTTAATGTTGAAGGTGTGGTTCTTGAACCGGCTGGTGCTTTATCGATTGATGCGCTTAACAGTATTCCTCCTCAAGAGTTAAAGGGGAAAAAAATTCTTCTCGTTATTTCAGGAGGTAATTTTGATTTTGAGCGTTTGCCAGAAATTAAAGAGCGTTCTTTACGTTTCCAAGGGTTGAGAAAATATTTTATTTTTAGTTTTCCGCAACATCCTGGTGCATTGCGTCATTTTCTTTCCACATTATCACCAGATGATGATATCGTACGTTTTGAATATCTTAAAAAGTCAGCGAGAAACTTTGGTTCTGTATTGGTTGCGATTGAAACAAAAAAATACGGTAATTTTTGTCTTTTAGAGGAAAAATTTCAAGCGTTAGGTTGGCGTTATCGTGATATTACTGATGATCAAACGTTATTTGATTTTGTTATTTGAGAAACTAAAATTTTACTAAAACAAGAAGTATAATGATGAGACCTATTTTTTATTCGGTGCTGAGTCTATTTTTCTTTTTGATTGTTAATCAACAGAGTTTAGCATCTCAGCCAACAATAGTACAAAAAGATGAACTTTCAAGAGTCGTTGTTGATGTCAATAATGCTATAAAAAATGGGGATTTTATGCCCATTTCTCGTTATATGCCTGAGCGGCTTTATAAAGAGATGGCACATCGATTGAATACAACAGAGAGTGCTTTACGTAGTGATTTTCTTCAACAGTTGCATAAGAAATTTGAGGGGGTGCCTTCTGGTGCTTATTATTTAGATAAAGAAAATATAGAGTATTTACAAACTGATAACGGTACTTTGTATGCTTTAATTCCAACAGTTCTTGAGATGAAAGATCGCATCATTCAATATAAAACTTTGGCGATTTTTGATAAAACACAATGGTATTTAATTTATGGCGGTCAAAAAACTTTACAAAATCCAGTTTTTCTCGAGATTTATCCTGATTTTATCAAGGTACATTTACCGATGGACACAATCATCAAAAAGTAAACGATTTAAATATTGTTTTTATTCATGATAAATGTATTTCGTAAAGTTCTTGCTTTTTTATCATAATCCAAAGATAATAGAGATGAAGGCATTTAGGCTGGTTTGTTGGCTTTTTGTAAAGTGAAGTTTATACGCCTTTATCTTGATTTCAAGGTGTTCATGAGTTGCGCAAGCCGCTTTTTAGGCGTTGCTTCATTTAAAATGTCAGGGATTTCTCTTGCGCGGATTCTTGAGTGGAGAGTTCAGATGGTTACTTCTTTTGAGTTCTTCAGCTAAGGAAAGATTTTATTTTGCCTATAAAAGAAGAAAATGTTTTTACAAAGTTAGGTTTGCCTACTCTTTTGATTAAAAATTTACTCATTGCTGGGATGAGTAAACCTAAACCTATACAAGAACAAGCTATTCCAGTTATGTTGAAAGGACACGATATTTTAGGTGTTGCTCAGACAGGTTCTGGAAAAACCTTGGCATTTAGTTTGCCTATTTTAAGTCAGATTTTGGCTTTAGGTGATAAACGCTGCCCTAAAACTGCACGCGCTTTGATTTTAGCTCCAACGCGTGAACTTGCTGTGCAGATTGATGAAACGATTCGCACTACGGCGAAAGGAGCACATCTTTCAACATGTCTTATTTTTGGGGGCGTATCACGTTTAAAACAAATTAAACGTATGGAAGCAGGTGTGGATGTTTTGATAGCGACTCCAGGGCGTTTGAGAGATCTTGTTCGTGAAAAGTGTGTTGATCTTTCCCAATCTCGTTTTTTGATTTTGGATGAAGCAGATCGTATGTTGGATATGGGTTTTATTCATGATGTTAAGCAAATTGCAAAGCTTTTGCATCAAGAGCGTCAGACAGCACTCTTTTCTGCAACAATGCCGAGGGAAATTGCTGTGCTTGCAAAATGTTTACTCAATGATCCGGTTAAAATTGAAGTTGTTCCTCAAGGTACTACGGCTGTAGAGATTTGCCAAAAATTATATTGTGTTCCTACGAATGAAAAAAAGAATGTTTTAAGTAAACTTTTGACAAATCCAGCTTTTGATTCGGTTATTGTTTTTACTCGAACTAAACATGGGGCAGATGCTGTCACACGTAGTTTAGAAAAGGTAGGATATTTAGTCGCAACAATTCATGGAAATAAATCACAAGGTGCTCGCCAGTCTGCTTTAAAAGCTTTTCGTGAAAGATCTGTGCAGATCCTAGTGGCAACAGATATTGCTGCACGCGGTATTGATATACCAGGGATAAGCCACGTTATTAATTACGACTTACCAGATGAAGCTGAAAGTTATGTACATCGTATTGGTCGTACAGGACGTAATGGCGCATCTGGTGTAGCACTTACGCTTTTTGATGAGAAGGTAGAAAGGTCCCGCCTGTGTGCTATAGAGCGCTTGATTCGTATGAAATTGGTGGCTGAGGCTGTTCCAGAACAATTTGCAGCGTTTCCAGAAAAGCCAATTGTACGAGAAAGTAAAGAAAAAGAAAACGATAAGGAACGCCGTTTTAAAAAATCTAAACGCCAAAAACAGTTTTTAGGTCGAAAAGATGATACCGCACAGTTGCAGCGGAAGAATTCTTCACCTCAAAATGAGAGGTATAAAAAAGCAAAAACAGTAGTAAAGCGTGCAAAGCCTCTTCGTTTTCGAAAATCAGTTAAGAGGGCTGCTTAGATAAAGTCTTGAAAAAAGATCATGTACTGGAGATTTTTTACTTTTGTTGATTTATTCTCAATTGAAAAGAGCTATAAAATACTCTTGTCAAAGTAAGAAGATCCTTTAGAGGTTTTCATTTTTTAGAAATGAAAACTTCTAACTTTTTGGATTTATTAAAAATCTTTATTGTAGAGGCAATTATTTATTTGCTTTATTCCTATTTTTTTAAATGGGAATAAAAGTAGATTTTATTTATATAAAACTATTTTTATAAAGGATGTGTTTTATCTTTAATGATAACTTTTAATTTTTAAAATTGATGTCTAATAATAACTCATTGTTTTATATATTGAATAATTCATTATATCGTATTTTTTTCATTTTGAAGTTATTTATGCGGATCAATCAAAAGTATTCGCTTGCACGTTATGTGTGAAGTTGTCATATAGATAATCATTTGAAAAATAAATAAAATAATTTTTATAAACTCTTTCCAAGGCAATGGGGATTGCTGAGATTGAGAGTTGGAAAATAGTACGATGGTATGGCTTTTATTATAAATAAAGATGGGGCTGATCAATCGATTTCATTTTATACCATTTACGGGGGTGTCATTGTGAAAGAGTCCTGGCGGATTTAAGAGATATCTCTTTAAAAAAGCATGTGACTGCATAATACAATAGCGAGAATGTCATGATTTCTGAAGGCTTTCCCAGGATTCTTAACAATTTAGCTCGTTATCTTGGTTTTTACTGTAAAACTATTATTTGTGGGATATAAAGTATTTGGGGGATATAAAGCCTATAAGATTTTATGTATTAAATGTTTTATGACAGTGTGGTGAACAAGGCAAGGTTGTTTGTAAAGCGTTGAAGTGGTTAGCAGGAGAAATAACCTGTTAGATAAGACGTCGGAGTGTTTACAGACTTGTTTTATGTTTTTTTGCTTTTAGGATGGGGAGGAGGTTATGTGGGGTGTATGGAGATAATATATGACCTTGATTTTTGTTTCTTTCATTTTTCAAAATAATTGCTTCATGAGCAGGTTTTTAAGTTTAATTTCTTTATTGAGTACAAATCATTCTTTCTTTGGAAAAAAATATATGAGACCGATTCATTGCTGATGGAGCTTAATAATTCATCTCTGATGAAAGAAATCGTAATTTATAATGTGCAAATAATTGCAGTGTCCTCTTATAAAGGCGCGGTAGTTTGAAAAAAGTATTTAAAATGAATCAATCGCTTTTTGCGTTCATTGCAAAAAACACATCCCGTAGGATATTGCGTTTCTACTTTATTGCAAAAATCCTATTCCATTACTTTTATTAACGAATCCCTCATGTCTAAAAACTTTAGAAAAAAAATAAATTGGTACAAAACCTAGTGGCAAATTATACAAAACCTGCTGGCAAGCTACAAATAAACTACGTGGAATAAAAGAAAAGTGGCTCCCCGGGCCGGATTCGAACCAGCGACCAACCGGTTAACAGCCGGTTGCTCTACCGCTGAGCTACCGGGGAACGGTGCCCAATCATCTCGTTGAAAAGGCTATAGCAAAGCAATACTGATTTGCAAAGGATAAAATTACTTTTTTTAAAAAAATATGATAAATTGTGTAATAAGAGGAAAAAAGGCGAGAGAAGATTTCTACACCTTGACGGATGCGTTGCCTTCCCTTATTGAGACCTTTATGTTTGTTGACGAGGCCTCGTGGCGGAATGGTTACGCAGAGGACTGCAAATCCTTGTATCCCGGTTCGATTCCGGGCGAGGCCTCCAGCCGATTTTAAACGAAACGGCTTTTAAGGGAGATGAGGTATAGGAAAATAGATTATTTCCCTCTATTCTTGTGAAGACACTTTTGTATGAGAGATTATACAGTTAAAATCTAATTGTTGACTGTAGCATCCTTTTTTGTAACGCCCATAGTTTAAGAGATCTTTATCCCTTATTGTCGCTGTTTTGTTTGTTTTTTGTAGGTTAGGAGAAAATATTCGTTATGGTTGCAGATTTTGCTGAGCTTCGTCGCAAAATGGTTGACAATCAAATTCGTACAGTCGATGTAACGGATTTATCAGTTCTTGAAGCCTTTTTAACGGTGTCTCGTGAAGATTTTGTATCGGAAGATATGAAAGTGTTAAGTTATCTTGATACCGATATTGTTCTATGTCCAGAGCAAGATGGGATTCCTGCACGCTATTTGATGAAACCTGCATCTCTAGCGAAATTACTACAGCTTGCCGCTTTAAAATCATCAGATGTTGTTTTAGATATTGGTGCAAATAGTGGTTATTGTGCAGCGTTGCTTGCAAAACTTGCAGGGTCTGTGATTGCGCTGGAAAGTAATAAATCTCTCTTTGAATGTGCTCTTGAAGCTTTAGAACGTAATCAATGTGATAATGTGGTTGTCGTTCATGGTCCATTAGAGCAAGGATATGCTGTTGAGGGACCTTATGACGTGATTTTCATTGAGGGATCTGTTGATTTTATTCCTCAAGGTATCTTTGATCAAATGAAAGACTGTGGACGTCTTGTGGTGGTTGAAGGGTATGGAAATGCTGCTGTTGCACAAATCTATATAAAAGAAGATGGGATCATCTCGGCTCGTCGTGCTTTTAATCTCGCTGTAAAGCCTCTTCCTTGTTTTTTCAAAACACTTGGTTTTGTGTTTTAGTGCTTGTTTGTTTTGTGAATAAAAGATAATTTTGTAATTTATTTGGGGTTTGTTATTGTGTGTATTATGTTTAGAGTAAACAAGAAGTTTCAGGCGTGTTTATTGCTGGTGTTGAGTGTTTTACTATCAGAGACTGTTTGTGCTGAAACATTGATGGATGCCTTTTCTAAGGCTTATAAATATAATGCTAAGTTGAATAGTGAACGTGCAGCTGTGCGTATATCCAGTGATGATGTTGTCATTGCGCGATCGGGGCTATTGCCACAAGTTGAGGGGGTTGGGAACTATGGGCGCAATAAGTCTTTTACAGGTCCTTATGTCACTTCTGGATCTATAGGAGTGAGATTAAATCAAAGATTATTTGATGGTTTTATCACGCAAAATATCTTTTCTTCAGCTCAAGTTAAGTTGCAGGCTCAGCGTGAATATCTTCGTAATGTTGAACAAAATACGTTTCTAGAGGCGGTGACCGCTTATGCTAATGTCTATCACGCACGTCGTGTTGCCGATCTTCGGAGAGAAAATTTGGCAGCTCTTGAGGAACAAGTTCGTTCTAATAAAGCAAAATTTGATGTGGGTGAAGGAGGGCATGTTGATCTTGCTCAAGCTCAAGCTGCACGTTCCGTGGCGGTTTCAGAGCTGAGTCTTGCTCGTTCTGATGTAAAAGCAGCAGAGGCAGTGTATCGACAAGTTATTGGTTCTGATCCTGAAAAGTTAAAACGCCCACCTCTAGCCAAAGATTTTCCCGTCAACCTTGATATGGCTTACCAAATGAGCGTTGTGATGCATCCAGCAATCCTTTATGCTAAATATTTAGTTGATGCGAGTGCTTATAATGTAAAGGCGAAAGAAGGGGCATTGCTCCCTAAAGTTGATTTTTCTGCAACAGCATCTTATAATCGAATCTACAGCGGGGTTGGAGAAGATGGCGTTTCTAAATCTGTAGGGTTGTCAGTAAGTGTCCCAATCTTTGAAGGAGGGCGTACATCTGCGCAAATTCGCCAATCAAGGGAACAGCTTGGACAGGCGCAGCTTCAACTCGATTTGGCGCATAGTAATACGAGGCAAGCACTGACTTCTGCTTGGTTTCAGTTGGAGGGCGCACGCTCATCTGTGGTTGCTTACCGTGAAAGTGTTCGTGCTGCTGAAATTGCTCTGAAAGGTCGTGTTCAAGAAAATCGCGTAGGGCAAGCAACGACGCTGGATGTTTTAAATTCTCGTACTCTATTGATTAATGCTCAGATTGCGCTTGCAATGGCAGAGCGTAATGCTGTTGTGGCGAGCTATAGTGTTCAATCTTCTATTGGTAAATTGACTGCAAGTTATTTAGGTTTAAAAACAATTAAATATATCCGATAATACATAAAAGTATCTCTTTGAATCTTATTAAATTATTTTAGTTTTTAAAAGATTAGTAAATCAACAGTTGAATATGTTGAAAGATATTGCGGCGAGATATTATTTTTACTAAGTGTAGAAAACTGTGTGTAGCGCCCTCTTTATGACAAGCATATTTGAAAATATCGTAGGAGGCATGTTGATCTTATAATTCTTTTGCATACACTGAAAATGTGATTCTATTTGTTGTTGCGTCTTTGAGAGGTTGTAAAGTATGGTACAGAGTTCAAGCGTGTTACGTGAGCCAAGTATGGATGAAATTTTAACATCTATTCGTGAAATAATCGAAGAAAATGCGGTTCAATCTGATCACTTTTTAAATGAAGATGTTGCAGTGAATGCTTCAGAAGTGGCATCCGAGGGTATTTATGATACAACCTTATCGGTTGATGATGCTATGAAAGCTTTAGCTGATCGTATTGGTCTTTCTTCTGAAAATCAAGGAGGGAAGATAACGCAAGAGAAAGAGGATATAGAGGCAGAAAATAATACAGTTGGTATGGATATGCAAAAGATGAAGCTTTCTTCTGAAGAACGGAATTCTGTTTATAAAGCAAAAGAATATGAAGATGAGATAAGGAAATCACAGTCAGACGCTGGAAGGGATGGTCATGTGGAATTGTCTGCATATTGTATTTCTTCTGCAGAAAAGATTGCAAAGGATGTGTTGCGTCCGGCTATAGCAGAATGGTTACAGTCTAAATTGCCTATTTTGCTGGAAGATATTTTGCGTGAAGAGATTGTGAAGGCGATTAAAAAATCGTCTTAATTATTTTTATGTTTTTCATTTTATGGGGATTTTGTTTGCGATTTTGCGAGCTCTCTAGTGAATGGCTGAGATTCACGAGATTCTGATCAGGTTTTGATCGTATATTGTGTTTTTCAGCGGCGTTATGGATGGATAGAATGTTAGAAAAAAACTATGATGCTTCCTCTATAGAGCAACGGGTTGCAAAGAGATGGGAGACTCGTGGGGCTTTTAAAGCGGGAGCTGGTTCTAAAAGCGATGCAGAACCTTTTTGCGTTATGCTTCCACCTCCTAATGTTACAGGCTCACTTCATATGGGGCATGCGCTCAATACGACAATTCAAGATATAATAGTTAGATTTCAGCGGATGCGTGGCAAAAATGTGTTGTGGCAGCCTGGTATGGATCATGCTGGGATTGCTACGCAAATGGTTGTGGAACGTCAACTTGCAGAACGTCAAGAGCCAACGCGTCAAGAAATGGGGAGAGAAAAGTTTATTGAGCGTATTTGGGAATGGCGTTATGAAACTGGAGGCGTTATTGCAAACCAGTTGCGTCGCCTTGGGGTTTCATGTGATTGGTCGCGTGAGCGGTTTACAATGGATGAGGGGTTGTCGCAGGCGGTTCGTGAAGTCTTTGTCACGCTTTATAAGCAAGGGTTGATATATAGGGATAAGCGCCTCGTCAATTGGGATCCTAAATTGTTGACAGCTATTTCAGATCTTGAAGTTGAGCAAAAAGAAGTTCAAGGACATTTGTGGCACTTTAGATATCCACTTGAAGGTAAAATTTTTGATCCAAATGATGCGACAACTTATATAACAGTGGCGACAACACGACCAGAAACAATGCTTGGTGATACAGGAATTGCTGTTAATCCTGAAGATGAGCGTTATAAAAATCTTATCGGTAAAAATGCTCTTTTGCCGCTTGTTGGTCGTAGGTTATTAATTGTTGGTGATAGCCATGCTGATCCTGAGGCTGGAAGTGGTGCTGTAAAAATCACACCGGCTCATGACTTTAATGACTTTGAAGTAGGACAGCGTAATCATTTACGCTTGATCAATATTTTTACCCAGCAAGCCGAGATTTTTCTTCGTGAAAATGAAGCATTTTTCGATGGTTTGATTTTATCAGATGAATTAAAAATGTTAGTAGAAAATCTCGATAAATCTGATCGTTTTGTTGCTCGCCAGAAGATTGTTTCTTTGATGGAAGAACAGGGATATTTAGCTTCTGTTGATGATCATACCCATATGGTTCCTCATGGAGATCGCAGTGGTGTCCCTATTGAGCCTTTTTTGACAGATCAATGGTATGTTCATGCTGCTGAATTAGCAAAGCCAGCGATAGAGGCTGTTCAACAAGGCAAAACGCAGTTCGTTCCAGATAACTGGAAAAAGACGTACTTCAATTGGATGGAAAATATTCAACCTTGGTGCATTTCTCGCCAATTATGGTGGGGACATCAGATTCCTGCTTGGTATGGTCCTGATGGAACGGTTTTTGTTGAAAAAAGTGAAAAAGAGGCTTTAGATTCAGCTTTTGCTCATTATGGTGAGGTTGTTGAATTAATCCGTGATCCGGATGTTTTAGATACTTGGTTTTCATCAGCTCTTTGGCCTTTTTCAACATTAGGATGGCCAAATAAAACGACTGAATTATCTACTTTTTACCCAACATCTTTATCTGTGACAGGATTTGATATTATTTTTTTCTGGGTTGCTCGTATGATGATGATGGGACTTCACTTTATGGGTGACGTTCCTTTCCCAACGGTTTATGTGCATGCTCTTGTACGGGATCAAAAGGGTGCAAAGATGTCAAAATCAAAGGGAAATATTATTGATCCCTTAGAGCTTATTGATCAATATAGTGCTGATGCACTTCGGTTTACTTTAGCTATTATGGCAGCACAAGGTCGTGATGTAAAACTTGATGTTTCCCGTATTGCTGGTTATCGTAATTTTGCTACGAAATTGTGGAATGCTACCCGATTTGCACAGATGAATGGTGTGAAGCATGATCCAGCTTTTAAACCAGAACAAGCAAAATTGGCGCTTAATCGTTGGATTTTAACAGAGTTATCTAAAACAATTTCAGCAGTTACGACTGGTATTGAACACTATAAATTTAATGAGTCTGCTGCCACTCTTTACCGTTTCATTTGGAATACATTATGTGATTGGTATTTGGAGCTTCTCAAACCTATTTTTCAGGGGGAAAATGAAGATGCTAAAAATGAGGCTCAAGCTTGTACTGCTTGGGTTTTAGATGAAGTTTATAAACTTCTTCATCCTTTTATGCCTTATATGACGGAAGAGTTGTGGTCTCTTACAGAAACGCAAGCCATCAAGCGTGAGGATATGCTCGCATTGACAAAATGGCCAGAGGAAACATTGATAGATGAAGAAGCTGCTGATGATATTAATTGGCTTATTGATGTCGTCACAGGGATTCGCTCTGTACGTTTTGAAATGAATATTCCAGTGGCTACACAAGCACCTCTTGTTGTTGTCGAAGGAGGGGAAATAACGCGAGAGCGTGTGAAGCGTTATGATGCACTTCTTAAAAAATTAGCGCGTATTGAAGTTATTGATTTCTCTGATAAAGTTCCGGAAGTATCAGCACAAATGATTTTGGGAGAGGCTGTTTTTTGTTTACCATTAGGACAGTTGATTGATTTGGAGGCTGAACGTGTTCGTTTGAGGAAGGATGTCAGTAAAATTGAACAAGATATTGAAAAAATATCGCTTAAGTTAAACAACCCCCAATTTATAGCAAATGCAAAAGCAGAAATTGTTGAGCGTGAGCGGAATAGGGTTGTAGAACTGCGTGCAGCGCAGAAAAAAATATTTGTTGCTTTAGAGCGGTTAGATTGATTTCAACTTTTTATTTTTTTTGATAGATAATTGCATACCAGTAGGGCTAGTATAGATCTTCTTTAAAAGGAAATTTTTTCTTTTGTTAGTTTTTCATGAACGATCATAAAATCTCTACTGAAATCCATTGTTTTATGTTTATCATTAAAGAGACATCTTTTAAGGCATCCAAGCTTATTCCACGACGTAGATCATGAATGGTATAACGGTAAATCCATTGAGCTTCCCTTCTTTATGCTTGTGAAGTAACAAGCGCTGGGGGCACCATTCTGTCCAATATCCGGACAACCCTTAGCTCAAACCGTTCGTAAGAGGCATTTTTAGTTCTTTCTTACACAGAGTTTTTATCCACATAGCTCTCTCTACTTGTAATGTGCAAGCGGATGGTTTTGATTGATTTAACATGGAACAGGTTTGGAATGAGAGAATCTTACGATATTCGAGGTCCTCATTCAACATGCAAAATGGTAAAGTATCATTATAAATCAATATCTTGTTTTATTTCTGTAAAATATCATCATTTAGAGTAGCAATATAAGGCATGTAAAATTACACATGTGGTATTTTTGTATGTAGTGGTGAGTATTCTGAGGTAGAACTTGTGTGTAAAGTATGAAGTAACCCCATGTGAAATGATGTTAGGTGCAATCCGTTAAACAAAAAGCTGTATTGTTTATAGATTGACGGAGGCAAAAAACTTCATCTTTAAGGTGGTAAGGCAGTCGTGAAGTTATAAGTTAACTATCATCATTATATTTATCCATCTTTCGTATTGTTTTTTATACTCAAACGTTTACCATTCATCATGTATTCTCTTCGTTCTCAAGTTGCTGTTTAATGCACGTTATTCTATTGAACGATTTTTGCTCATACGTATAAAATTTTAAGATCGATAAATCCTATTGGATGGTTTTTATCTATTTGTTTTTTCTTTTAAAATTTTTACTTTAAAATTGCGTATGCTTCTTACTAAGAAAAAGAGTTTAAATATCTACAAAGAAATTTGTAACAGATATAATCATTAAAATTGAGGTAGGGGGAATGGTTAATAGGTTTCAGATATGGAAAAAAGTCACGATTGTTGTGATTTTAGAGGGATTCTTTTCGACTGTTTATGTAATAGATGTCAATAGCTTGCAAGAAGCGAATGATGGTTCGTTTTATTTTTTAAAACGTGGCATGTCTGTTTATAAAAATGGGCATATAACTCAGGCTATTGCAGCATTACGTTGTGCTGCTAAGAGAGGCTATATTGGTGCGAATTGGAAACTTGGCTCTATCTATGCAAACGGTGATGGTGTCCCTAAAAATGATTATAAGGCATATAATTTTTTTGCATATATTGTTGAAAAAGGTGCTGATCTTGGTTTAGAGGATGAAAGTTATGTTTCTGACGCATTGATTAAACTTGCCGGATATATAAAAAGGTATTCCTCAATCACCTGTGAAACCTGATCCTTCTTATGCTTCTCATCTTTATATGCAGGCTGTGGTAAACTATGGAAATCCTAAAGCTCAGTATCATTTAGGAAAAATATTTTTAAAGGGAGAGGGAAGGGAGAAGAATCTTATACAAGCAGCACGATGGTTTAAACTTTCAGCAAAAAAAGGAAATCCTTCTGCCCAAGCAATGCTTGGAAATATACTGCTTAAAGAAAGAAAAATTGTCCGTGGGGCAGCAATGTTAACTGCTGCCTATAAAAAAGCTAACGTATAAAGACAAAAATTGGATTCACCCTTTGCAAGAAGAGGCTTTTGCTCTTTGTAATGAATCTGAGAGACGTACAGCAATTTCACTGGTTGCTGAGATTTTAAAGAATAACAGTTTTTAAACATCTGATTGTAATATTTTTACATTCTCTCATCTTATATTAAACTCTGTTTTCTTGTATACAAGTTCATAGTAAAGATAGCTTTTTTTGATAATCTAACGGCTAATGACTTAGGATTTTAGACAAAAATTCTTGCGTTCTTGGTTTTCTTGCTTGCGGATCAGAAAAGAACTCTTTAGATGAGCAGTCTTCAAGAATTGTTCCTTGATCTATGAAAATAACACGCTCCGAGACTTTTTGTGCAAATCCCATTTCATGGGTTACACAAATCATCGTCATACCTTCTTCTGCTAAGCTAATCATGACATCGAGTACTTCACCTACCATTTCAGGATCTAGAGCAGATGTTGGTTCATCAAAAAGCATGACAAGTGGATCCATAGTTAAAGCACGTGCAATAGCAACACGTTGTTGTTGCCCTCCAGAAAGTTGACCAGGATATTTATCTTTGTGTTCAATGAGTCCAACGCGTTCAAGATATAACAATCCACGTTCAAGTGCTTCTTTTTTGCTTCGTTTTAGGACTTTGATTTGTGCAATTGTCAAATTTTCTGTGACAGATAAATGGGGGAAAAGCTCGAAGTGTTGAAACACCATTCCTACCTGACTTCGCAATTTAGGCAGATTCGTTTTTTTTGAATGAACTGGTATTCCATTAATCCAAATTTCACCTTTTTGAAAAGGGACGAGAGCGTTAATAGTTTTAATGAGTGTTGACTTTCCTGAGCCTGATGGACCACAAACGACAACGACTTCTCCTTTATTAATGTTGGTTGTACAGTTTTTAAGGACTTTAATTTCGCCATACCAATTAGAAACATTTTTTATTTCGATCATATGAGTAGACATTTTTTTTCCTGTTAGCGAATAATGGATACTTTTTTTTGTAAATACAAAACTATTTGTGACAGTGTAAAACAGATAACAAAATAGAAAATAGCTGCTAAGATATAAGCTTCTTGCTTTACACCAAAATTATTAGCAGCAATATCAAAACCATTCAAAAGGCTATGACCACTGATGGCATAAACAAGGGTTGTATCCTGAAAAAGGATAATAACTTGTGTTAAAAAGACTGGAAGCATATCTCTAAAGGCTTGAGGAAGAATGACAATGTACATACTTTGCCAATATGTCATTCCAAGAGCTTGTCCTGCATATTTTTGTCCTTGCGGAACTGAATTGATTCCAGCACGCATAATCTCAGCAAAATAAGCCGTTTCAAATGCGGTAAAGGTAATGAGTGCTGATTTATTTGCACCAATGGATATACCAGTTAAAAAAGGCAGAAGCACGAAAAACCATAAGATAACCATCACAAGTGGTATTGAACGCATAGCTGTTATGTAACTGATTGCAAACCAAGAAAGAAGTTTTATGGAAGAAAGGCGCATCATTGCTAAAAGTGTGCCGAAAACAAACCCCAATACCGTTGCAAAAAGAGTTAGAAAAACGCTAAAGAGTAAACCTGATAAAATGTAAGAACGAAATACATCAAAGGTAAAAAAGGAAAAATCAAAGTCGGAAAAATTGAAAGGAAAATAAAGTCCAAACTGAGAGCTTATGAAATTCACCATATTCAATTTCCCTTTGTTTGAAAATTAGGAATTTTGAGTATTTGTTCAATGACTGTCATCACAATGAATACGAATAAGGCTATTAGAATATAAAGGATCGTAACAAGCAAATAATTTTCGTAAACATGGCTTACTTCTTCAATTGTTTGGTATTGAAATTGCATGAGCTCATTTATTGAAACGGCGAATGCTATAGATGAATTTTTCACAATCCCCATTGCTTCTGAAGTAAGAGGTGGCATAATTGCACGTATAGCACGTGGTAGTATAATATAGCGATAACTTTGATAAGTTGTAAATCCCATTGCCATAGCAGCATAGCGTTGTCCAGAAGGAATCGCTTCAATGCCTGAACGAACCTGTTCAGCAATGCGTGCAGATGTAAAGAATCCCAATGCGCATGTTATTAAGAGAATGGGGGAAAATTTCATCGCTGGTGGATAAATCTTCGGAACAACAAAATACCACAAAAACACTTGTACAAGGAGGGGAATATTACGCATAATCTCTACCCAAATAGTACCGATAGTGCGAAATATATAATTGATTATGGATGTTTTGGGTAAAGTGCGCATTGTTCCTATAATAACACCACACAATACAGCTAATATAAGTGAAGTGATAGACAATATAATTGTATTTTTTAAGCCATCGAGAAGTGTATCTAAATAGGTATGACTTACGCCGGGAGTTCCCAAGCATCCTGTTACCAATGTTTGAGTAAGGTCATCTCTACAAAGGAAAGAAAAGTCCATTAATTGATATTCCCTCAAATTAGTCATTCACAAATAGGACAATAAACCACGCGCATCTACATAGTCCAGATTTATTAAAAAGTGAATTAAAATATAAACCACACTCAATTTCAAAAGAGTGTGGTTCTTCTTTATTAAACTCTATAAATCTTTTTCTGCGTAGCTTTCTCGAGGCTTATTATTTGGGTGATCCCAAGCATATCTTGTTTGTTTTGATAAGGGAAGGTTCATAACAGTGTTAGCAGGTGGGATCGGTTTCATAAACCACTTATTATAAAGCTTTTCCAGTGATTCATCTTTAATCTGACGTACGATACTATCGTTGATTGTTTGTTCAAATTTTTTGTCATTTAATCTGAGCATACAGGCAATAGGTTCGACTGAAAGTACAGTATCAAGAATGACATAATCAGATGGATTCTTTGATTTAGCAATATGTCCAGCAAGAATTGAAGCGTCCATGACAAAAGCATCTGCCTTACCAGATTCTAATAATAAAAAACTATCTCCGTGATCTTTCCCCTTTAAAACTTTAAACTGAATGTTTTTTGCACGTTTATTTTTACGAATAAGTTGAACAGATGTTGTACCGGTGGTCGTTGCAACTGTTTTTCCATTTAAATCCTCAAGAGATTTAATGTTAGAGTTTTTCTTTACAGCAATCCGAACCTCTTCAATGTATGTCGTATAAGCAAATGCTGCTTCTTTACTGCGGGCAATATCATGTGTTGTTGAGCCGCACTCAAAATCATAGGTTTTATTTTTTAAGAGAGGAATTCTATTTTGAGAAGTGATGGGAAGATAATGAACTTTAATTGGTTTACCAATTTTTTTTGAGATATCATCAATGATCCGTTCTGCCATTTCTGTATGAAAACCTACATATTTATTATTACCAAGGGCGTAGGCTAAACCAGATGATTCACGGACACCTAAAGTAATTTCCCCTGTTCGTTTTATTTTTTCAAGAGTATCATGTTCAGCATGCGCGAAACTTGAGAATCCAATGGCCGTTGCTGCAATAAGCATTAATAATGATTTCTTCATTTATGTCCTCCATTCATTTATTTTTATTTTATTTGCTTAAGATATACTGTTTATATGCTGTAGCATAGTTATTATTTTTGAGTAGAATTTTTTTGTTGTCTCATGAAATGAGGATTTTACTTTCTTAATTGATATTAAGGTGAATCCAAACAGGAACGTGGTCGGATGGTTTTTGATATCCCCTTACTTCTGTTTGGCTATGAGCGCAAATTAATTGATCAACAGCTTCTGGTGATAATAATAAATGATCAATGCGAATCCCATTATTCTTAGGCCAGGCACCTGCCTGAAAATCCCAAAAACTGAAGGAGGGAGTATCGGTGACATTCCGGATAGCATCATAAAAACCTAAATGAAGAATACGTTGGAATGCTTTTCTTGTTTCTCGAAGAAATAAGGCATCTTGATACCATTCTTGAGGTTTTTTTGCATCTAATGGAGTGGGGATGACATTATAATCACCTGCTAGAATAAGAGGTTCTTCATACGCAAGCAATGATTTTGCATGTGTATATAATCTTTCCATCCATTCTATCTTATAGGAATATTTTTCACTCTCAACAGGATTCCCATTTGGCAAATAGAGAGATGCAACACGAACAACACCTTTGTTTGTTGAATAAACAGCTTCAATGTAACGTGTTTGTTTATCATTATCATTGCCTGGTAATCGACGGATCACTTCATCTGGTGTTTTTTTAGAGAGAATCGCAACGCCATTAAAACTTTTTTGTCCGTGTGTTTCTATATGGTAACCTAAATTTTCAATTGTATCGCGTGGAAAATTTTCATCAATACTTTTAATTTCCTGTAAACAGACTATGTCCGGTTGGCTTTGCTGCAGCCATTGACATAATGTTTCATGTCGCGCTTTTATTCCAGCAATATTCCACGTTGCTATTTTCATGGTGCTCATCATTAGATATCAAATATGCAATTCAATTTACTGCTATGTTTTACTACAGTCACATCGCTGTTTTTTTGTTTATAGGGGATATTACTATGGTAAATTAATTTATCAAGAGTAGCGGTAAAAGCAAATTTAAAGCTTTAAAATTTAATTTATTTTCATTTTTAAAAACTTTCTGCTGTTTAGTTCTTGACGAATGTACGTGTTCTCGCTATTAGAAATGAACATAACCGATGTGGATGTAATCAGGTGTTTTGGATATGAGCCGGAAAATTATTCACAGGTGTTAAGAAGATTAAAAGCAAATGCTAGTGCAAAAGGCTATTGCCTTCTCTGCTTATGGTCGGGTAAACTGTTTTGTACAGGTATGCCCGATTTTGTGTGTAGACTTAGATATCTGCTCCGATTTTGTTGGGGTGGATAGAAATAAAAATAGAAAAGCCCGATTGGGTGAGACGAATGTAGATCGAAAAGAGGAAGGTTGCATGCCTACCGTAAACCAGTTGATTCGCAAGCCGCGCGTGGCGCCAGTTAAACGTAATAAGGTTCCTGCTCTGCAGTCGAATCCGCAGAAGCGTGGTGTTTGTACGCGTGTTTATACAACAACACCGAAGAAACCTAATTCTGCTCTTCGTAAAGTTGCTAAAATTCGCTTGACGAATGGATTTGAGGTGATTGGTTATATTCCTGGAGAGGGACATAATCTTCAAGAGCACTCTGTTGTAATGATTCGTGGTGGTCGTGTGAAAGATTTGCCAGGAGTTCGTTATCACATTATTCGTGGTTTGCTTGATACGCAGGGTGTCAAGAATCGTAAACAGCGTCGTTCAAAGTATGGCGCGAAGCGTCCAAAATAATATTGAGAGACAAAGCCAATGTCCCGTCGTCATAGAGCAGAAAAGCGTGAGATTAATCCAGATCCAAAATTTGGTGATTTGGTTATTATGAAATTTATGAATGCCATTATGTTTGATGGTAAAAAATCAGTTGCAGAGCGTATTGTTTATGGTGCGCTCGATTCTGTGGAAAAAAGAGTAAAAACAGATCCTGTGGCTCTATTTCATCGAGCTTTAGAGAATGTTGCTCCTCACATTGAGGTTCGTTCACGCCGTGTTGGTGGCGCTACTTATCAAGTTCCGATTGATGTTCGTCCTGATCGTCGTCAGGCTCTTGCTATTCGTTGGTTGATTGCGGCGGCACGTGGTCGGAATGAAACGACGATGGTTGAGCGTTTATCTGGTGAATTGATGGATGCGGCTAATAATCGTGGTTCTGCCGTGAAAAAGCGTGAAGATGTTCATCGTATGGCTGAAGCTAATCGTGCTTTTTCTCACTATCGCTGGTAGAAGTTTTAAACTAAGGCAAATATAATGGCTCGCGAATATAAAATTGAAGATTATCGTAATTTTGGTATTATGGCGCATATTGATGCTGGTAAGACTACGATGACTGAACGTATTCTGTTCTATACCGGTAAGAATCATAAAATTGGCGAGACCCATGATGGTGCTTCTACAATGGATTGGATGGAGCAGGAGCAGGAGCGTGGTATTACGATTACGTCTGCTGCGACAACGACATTTTGGGAAGGGCAAGACGGTCGGAAGCGTCGCTTTAATATTATTGATACGCCAGGGCACGTTGATTTTACGATTGAAGTTGAGCGCTCTTTGCGTGTTCTTGATGGTGCAATAGCCTTGTTGGATGCAAATGCTGGTGTGGAGCCTCAGACGGAAACTGTTTGGCGGCAAGCTGAGAAGTATCGCGTGCCTCGTATGGTTTTTGTTAATAAAATGGACAAAATAGGAGCTGACTTTTATCGTAGTGTGGAGATGGTTGGTTCTCGGTTAGGTGCTAAAGCGCTTGTTTTGCAGTTGCCGATTGGTGCTGAAAATGACTTTGAAGGTGTTGTTGATCTTGTAGAAATGAAGGCTTTAAAGTGGGATGGTTCTATTGGTGCCTCGGCAGTGATAAGTGAAATTCCCTCTGATTTAAAGGAGAAAGCTGAAGAATATCGCGAGAAATTGATTGAGATGGCTGTGGAGGTTGATGAAGCTGCGACAGAGGCTTATTTGGAAGGTGTTATGCCAACCAACGAGCAGCTTGTTTCTCTCATTCGTAGGGGGACAGTAGAAGTTCAGTTTCATCCGGTTCTTTGTGGTACGGCTTTTAAAAACAAGGGGGTGCAGCCACTTTTGGATGCTGTTGTTTCCTATCTTCCTTCTCCAATTGATATTCCGGCGATTAAGGGTATTGATGTAAAGACTGAGGCTGAGACGACACGCGAATCTTCTGATGATGCTCCGTTATCTATGCTTGCTTTTAAAATTATGAATGATCCTTTTGTTGGTTCATTGACGTTCTGTCGTATTTACTCAGGTAAAGTTCAGAAAGGTATTTCTCTTGAGAATACTGTGAAAAAGAAAAAAGAGCGTTTGGGGCGTATGCTTCAAATGCATTCAAATTCTCGTGAGGATATTGAAGAAGCATTTGCTGGTGATATTGTTGCTCTTGCAGGACTTAAGGAGACGACAACAGGGGATACTCTTTGTGATCCTTTGAAGCCTGTTATTTTGGAGAGGATGGAATTTCCAGAGCCTGTTATTGAGATTGCAATTGAACCGAAGACAAAAGCAGATCAAGAAAAAATGGGTATTGCTCTTAACCGTCTAGCAGCCGAAGATCCTTCATTTCGTGTTAAATCGGATGAGGAATCTGGTCAGACTATTATAGCTGGAATGGGTGAGCTTCATCTTGATATTATTGTTGATCGTATGCGGCGTGAGTTTAAGGTTGAAGCAAATGTTGGGCAGCCTCAAGTTGCTTATCGTGAGTCAATTACTAAAATGGCGGAAATTGATTATACGCATAAGAAACAATCGGGTGGTGCAGGTCAATTTGCTCGTGTGAAAATTATTTTTGAGCCTCATGATGGTGATGACTTTATTTTTGAGTCAAAGATTGTTGGTGGTGCTGTTCCTAAAGAATATATTCCTGGTGTCCAAAAAGGGATTGAGAGTGTTATGGGGTCAGGTCCTCTTGCGGGCTTTCCTATGCTTGGTGTAAAAGCGACTCTCATTGATGGTGGTTATCACGATGTTGATTCTTCAGTTTTGGCTTTTGAGATTGCTGCTCGTGCGGCTTTTCGTGATGGGGCAAAGAAGGCTGGTGCACAGCTTCTTGAACCGATCATGAAGGTGGAAGTTGTTACACCAGATGATTATGTTGGTGATGTTATTGGTGATCTCAATTCTCGTCGGGGACAGATTTCAGGAACTGAAGCGCGCGGCATTGCAACGGTTGTGAATGCAATGGTTCCTTTGGCAAATATGTTTGGTTATGTGAATACTCTTCGCTCTATGAGTCAGGGGCGTGCGCAGTATACAATGCAGTTTGATCATTACGAGCCTGTGCCTTCAGCTGTTGCTTTGGAGATTCAAAAGAAATACGCATAATTTCAGGTTGGTAATTAATTTTTAACTTAGTCCTTGGCTTGGACGGAAAATGGAGAGCTCAAATGGCGAAGAGCAAGTTTGAACGAACAAAACCGCATGTTAATATTGGTACGATTGGTCACGTTGATCATGGGAAGA
>NZ_JBHIRB010000019.1:0-27880 GCF_042196845.1 Bartonella sp. AA9NXGY | reverse complement strand
GGAGAGAACGGGGTTTTCTACACTGATTTTTTGTGTTGTGTAGGCAGCAACAACTTTTGCAATCCCTTCTAGTTCGCCGTAGGTTAGTTCTTTTAAGATGTGGGTTTGCCAACCATTGGGACCCTCAACGATTACTTCGCCGGGGCGATTGATAACAATTTCAAATAAATTTTCATCATTGAGGAAGTCATCTAAGATCTTTAATTTTGTTAAAACGATGGAGGCTCGTTCTGCATTTTTTGCTGATGGCATAATGTGACTTTATTGGCTTAATGAAAAAAGGAATAGCTGGGAGTAGAGTGATACCTTTTGCTTGTTACTACTAGTTTATAGACAGATGAAAAATCGAGATCTCTTGCTACAAAGATGTTGACGAGTTCGCCTTGAAATTTTTCTAGGGTAGGCGGGATGTTGATTTGATTTTCAAGGGCAACGGTGGCTGTATCTTTTCCGATATTGCTTGCTTCAGAGCTGTTGAAACCACCACTTGAGTTAGAATTGCCTTTCTTTTTATTGGTTAGGTTTGTTGTAACGCTATCAACAACGGTGAGTAATAATGCTGAACTGAAGCGTTCCCACCAATGGGTGTTGACGTTGCCGTCAAAACCAGCTCTACCTAAACTGTCAGTTGCGGGAGATGCAAGATTGATGATGACACCGGTTGGTGTTTTTGCTCTTGTCCAGAGCACAAAGAGGCGAGATTGACCCTTTTTAAGCCCTCCTCGGTATTCTCCAACGACTTGGGTTCCTTTATCAAGCAAAACAACGCGCCCATTGTCAGAGAGGATATCACGGTTGATGATGCAGCTTGCAAAGCCTGGTTGGTCACTGTTTAATGCCGTTTCTAAGATACAGGGGATAGAAGTTCCCATGGCGATGATAAAGTTTCTATTTCCCATGATCCCAGCTCTTGTACCTTCTATTTTTGTAGGCTTTAGAAGTGAGGAAAAACTTTGTGAATCATTATTAGGAGTTTCACTTATATTATTACTATAGTAATTTCTCGGCATTTGAGTTGAAGAAGGGGGGGTATTGCTCGTAAAAGCCAATACGGGAGAACGTTGTGCTGCATCAAGTAAAGGATCATGTTCAACTATTTTTTCTGGTGTTGGTGATGGTGTTGGTAGTGTAATTGGAGCAATTTTTGCTTGTGATTCAGCGGAAACTAATTCTAAGGGAGTAACTGAGTTATTAAATTCTTGTTTTTTATGGATATTTGCCGTGTCTTTTGATGTTGGTGGTGTTGAAAATATATTCCAAAGCACATATGCGCAAAATCCTACAAAAGCTATAATAATGATTATTTTTTTTGTATCCGATTTTGATGTATTATTTTTGCCATCCCCAATAGATCCTCGATCTTCGATGATTGATTTATCACTCATGTGTTGTCCCCTTCAATTCCCGCTTATTTAAAGATCTGATGCAATTTTACGTTCAACAGATGGTGAGGTTGTTCCGGTATTTGGATTTGTGCCTTTTGGTTGATAGGCTTCGTTAAAGACGCATAGGACGTTTTTTCCCTGTCTTAGGGTGAAGCGTGCGCTAATGGCATGGACAATCACCATGTTGCCTCTTGTGGTTTTGGGAACCAGCGATTCTGTACCGTCATTGCTGACAATGTAAATGGCAGGGATTTCTTGGTTGTCTGGAAATGTAAATGTTGTGGTTTTGCCATTGTCATAAACGGAGGAGGGTTCGAGCACGCTTGATCCTTGAGCGGTGTAAGCCCAATTGCGTGGTCCGTAGGTTTCATACGCGTTGAAGACATTATCGATACGCTGGGCTTGTTGTTTTTCTTGTCGCATAAGGACTGCGAGTCTTCTTTGTTCTGCTTCGTCTTGGGGATAGCGAAATTTCACAAGGAAATATGTTTCTTGTCCAGAGGAAATTTCCCCATCTTTGATCGTAAGTTCAAATTGATAGGAGCGCTTTGAGCCATCAAGCTTTGTGGTGACGACTTGGAGATTGGTAATGGGTTGGACTTCCCGCGCTTTAAGGAAAAGAATATTGCCAGCGGGGGCGACTTCCCATGCAACGCTGTTGCCAATTGCCACATGGGCAATTTCTTCATTGGGAGAAAATTCTATTTGTACCGATGAGCGTATGGAGCCAATAATTTTTGTGACATTATAAGCATCATAGTTGATAAAGCGAATGCGGCTATCGCTCGGCGCGCGGGTGGGAAAAACACTCGCGTAGCTTATATTCGTCAAAGAAAAGGCAACAGCAATCCTAAGAATGAGAAAAAGAATTTTTTTTGTCATGATCAGTTGACCACTTCCGGATCAGTTCTATATTCATTAACGATAAATCCTAGAGGATTTATCAAGCGGTTTTGAACAGAGATAGGGGCATTGGTATATTCAAAGGTGAGTGTTGCAACCCAGTGGGTGATGAATTCTTTGTTGTTGTCGTTGTTACGCACAGTTCTGTAGTAACGCACTTGGGCGACATTTTCATTGATAAAAGAAATTGATTTTATTGTTATTGTAACGGTGGCGTGTTTATAAAGAATTTGAGGACTTTGGGGATTTTTTGCGCCGTACCATCCAGCAAATCTTTCTCGTTCTTCAGGTGAAGAGAGGAGAGAGATGGTTTCGAAGTTATTTTGTGTTTCTTCTACGACGAAACCTTCACGGAAGCGGACGTATTTTGCTGCAAAATAGCGTGTGATGGCTTCGTCGACATTTGTTGGACCTTCTTTTAAGGCTTCTACGACTTCAGTGATGCCGGTTGAATTATCAACGCGGATGACAAAGGGTTCTACGGTTTTAAGGGGCGTGAGGGTGATGACCGCGAGAGAAGACATTATTGCAACAGCAACGGCTATGCCGGCGATTGCAAGCGAGATGCGGGTGGTGCGGCGTGAGGCGAGCATGCGATCTTGATCGAACGAGCGTGCTTCAGCAATATATTGTTCTACGGCGTTTTCTTTCATGCTTTTTGCCCGCAATTTTTGTAAGACTTCATTTCTTCGTCCGTTAATTTTTGTGCCAAAAGCGTTTCAAGTTTGCTCTCTTTCACAGATGATTGTGTATTGCCACTTATAATAATAGGTCTTGGAGTGGGCTTCTTCCCTTCCCAATTCCACATTGATCTGTTGAGTGGACGTTTAGAATATCCATCACACTTTGGGAGTGATTTCAGCGTGTTTGATGAAGACATACAGCCACTAAGAAAGAGAAATGGCAAGATAATCCAAATTTTTTTAACTCCCCGCATTTGTAGTATTACCTCCTCTAAATTTTGATGCCAAACCTCTAAAACCAGCAAGAGCACCACGACTAGCTAATCTGCTAGTGTGGTGAGCTAAATGTGTTGAACCTGCAAGAGATGCTCCTCCAGAAGCTAAAGCAGAGGCAATTCCGGGTAAATGGATAAAAAGATAAATGCCACCAGTTCCAATAATCAAAAATTGAATTACAGAAAACATGATATCTTTAATGTCACCTGAAAGGATATCTATCGCAAGACTTACATATACGTTACCAAGCAAAGTGACTAATACCTGCAAAATGATAAAGTTTGCGAGTTGTCCTAACCATGCTTCTGTAAAACGTCTTGTCGTTGAAAACATATAAAGGCTTATGAAAAGTGGTCCAACCGATATGACAAGAAATGAACCAAGTTTAGCAAACATTGTGACGATAAAGCCAATAGTGCTAAAAAAAGCAGCAATTAATAAACAGATTAAACCAGCAACCCAATTAACAATATACTTCCCCATATCATACCATGCTGTATACTGATTTGCTGCATCAAAAACATGTGCAGAAGCATGTATCATCATATTGTCCCAGACATTTTTATCTGAATTTGCTCCTTGGGTGACATTTGCAATGGCATCAGGCAGATCAGTAAAAAATATGTCTTTGATCCAAGCATTATATTGAGAAGCGTTTGTAGTGAGTGTAACAACGATGGCAAGTTTAGCTGTTGTCGCTATAAAATCCCATAAAGGCATAGAAGAACGCCCATATATAATGTTGTAACCTATAAATGCAATATAGATTATACAAGATGCCGTAAGAGGAGCGGATAAAGAACTTGAAAGATTACTAATGGTCTTATCCATTAAGTTCCCAAGAGTATTCATTAAACGGTCATCTATATCACTGTACGTAGGAACGTAATCCATTAACGACATTGAATATCCTTTTTATTTTTTATAAAAACAACTATTGAGCGTTTCTTTCAGCTTCTTCTTTCTCTTTTTGTACGGCTTTAGCGCGCTCTTTTGCTTCTCGTTCCTCTCGTCTTTTATTTATTTTCTCTAGAGCTTTATTATAATTTTCTAAAGCTCTCTTAGAATGTTCTTCATCAAGTTCCTTAGCGGCTTGTCGCACATTTTGACAATTTTTCGAATTATCAGAAGCCCCACACTTCCATTGAAACTCTCTTATTAAGCTTTCATTTTTTTTAAATTCTTCTACGCTGTAAGTTTTTTCGCAACCAGTCGTGATAAGTCCTATGCAAAGCAGTAATGTTGTTATGATGATCTTGTTCATTTTCAATTCCCTCTTTTTAATTTTCAATTCCCACGGATTTTTCTTGCATAGTCTTGGTATCTTTTACTAGATTCTTCTCTAGAACGAATAATTTCAGCTTCCTGTTGAGCTTGCTGAATCATAGAGGCGGCTTGTGTTTGTAAAGCCTCTGCTTGTAATATTGCTTGTATAGCTGCTAATTGTGTTTGAGCATCTTGAACTTCAGCAGCGGTTTTAGCATTTTTGAGTTTTTCAATAATCTTACTAATGGCTTCTTTCTTTTTATCGGCATCTTCGTAAACAGCTTGCCCTGTTGCTGCTTGTCCTACATTGCGATTGTGCAATTTTTCCACTTCTTGCTTGTAAAAGGCATCAACGGCTTCTTTTGATCCACTACCACCCGATGGTTCTTTATATAAAAGTTTTTCCTTCCATTTTTCAGTGTTTCCGCTACCACCCCCAGTACCATCTATTGATTGTTCTAAATGATTAAAATCAGAGGGGAAAGCAGCATTATTCCCTTGTTTGTTGAGCAATTCTTGAAGAGCGGATAAATCAGGTTTTCCATTTAAGGAACTATATAATTGTTTTGCTTGATCGAGTTGGCTCTTTAATTGCTCAAGCTGTTGTTTGCCTTGTTGAACTTGCTGTTCTGCTTTTGCAACTTGTTCTCTCAATTTTTTGGCTTGCTCTATATTTTCCAGCAGTATTTTATAATCAAAGGGACCACCTCCAAATGCATTTGCTTGAGGTCCAAAAGAAATTGCGCAAAGAGCTGTTGCCAATAAAAGTTTTTTCATTGCTTTGACCTTTCTTGAAAAATAGGAAGCCATTTTTCTGGAGATTGTCCAACTTCATCCATAATGGTCTCTAGGAGTTCAATATTCTTGGTGGTGCCACTTAAAATGGCTATTTCATCATCAAAGCCGCGTAAATTCAGTTCTGCTACAACTGAACTTTGTCCTTGTTTGATGAGAAAACGCCGTGACTCACGGCTTAATTCTGATTGTATCAGGTTAAATTCTCTGTCCGATAATTTAAAACCTTCTACATAATCCCCATGATTGCCCTTTTGATTGGGAAAATAAATTTGTGTTGGACATTGCTCTATAATGGTGTGAGCAATGGTCGAATTGATCGCATCTTTGGGAGATTGCGTCGCAAATAACATCAAACCATTTTGTTTACGGATAGTTTTCAGCCTGTCTTGCGCAAAGGCTTTAAAGGAATCATCCTCCAAGGCTTTCCAAAACTCATCAATGACAATGATAATACGGCGCCCATCAATCAGAGACAAAATCCTATGAAAAAGATACATCATTAATGGGGGACGAATTTCATTATTATCTAAAAAATCCGTCATGTCATAACCAATAAATTTTGCATCAATGCCAATGTCGTCATCAGGATTGTCAAAAACCCACCCTAAGGCATTGCCTTTACACCATCTCTCTAAACGACCCGCTATCCCCTCTCTATGCGTGGTGTCAAAAAACATTTGTAAGGCCGATATTGTCCGTTGTTCTTTGGGTAATAAGGCAAGTTGGTCAACAGCCGCCGTGATATCTTGTCTTTCTGATTCACTGATCTTTTGATCTTCAGAAGAAACAAGCTTGATAATCCATTGGCGTAAAAAAACTCTATCTGCTGGATTGTTATAGTCTAAGCCTTTTAGCGGTGCTATGCCTGTCGGTCTACCATTCTTCAAGGGCATATAAGTGCCGCCACCCGCTCTGACAAAAAGTTCTGCACCCCGATCTTTGTCAAAAAAGACCATATTGGGATCATGCTTTTGAAGTTGCGCTAAAAGAAAATTGACAATAACCGTTTTCCCAGAACCCGACGGTCCACACACAAACGTATTGCCTAAATCACCAAAGTGAAAGTTAAAATAAAACGGTGAGCCGGCAGAGGTTTTCATCAAGGCTACCGCTGGTCCCCACACATTGCCATCTATTTTTCCAACCGGAAAAGAATGAAAAGGAGAAAGCGCTGCATAATTGCGGCTTGTTATTGCACCAGAGCGGGTGCGATAAGCATAATTGCCAGGCAATTGTGCCCACCAAGCTGCTGCTAACCCTAAGTCTTCCCGCGCAATCACAGCTCCACCATTTGTAAGATGAGAACGCGCTTTGGCAAGATTATCCGCTAACTCTTGCGGCGTATCAGCAAAAACTGCCAATGATAAATGATGTTCCCCTAAAACAAAACGATTGGATTCAAGATCATCAAGCGCATCATCCAGTTCCATAATTTGTGAACCTGCTCGATCTCCCGCATTGACCATTTGGTTTTGTTTGCGCCCCATAATCTGCTTGGCAATGTTTTTGCTCTTGAAAACAAAAGATTGGGTGAAAATAAACTCAAAGGGAAGCGTGAGCAAACCATCCGCCATGCCTACCCTAGTTTTTGCTGGATATTCTTTCCAACCAAACATGCCCGCAAACCGCTGTTCCGCCTCATAGCGTATTTCTATGATCTCTTTCCCAAAAATGAGACGGTCTGAATAAACAGTCGAAGCTATCGTCCCCCATGTGAGGGGGATACGTTCACGACGACCTCCCACCAATTGGTGGATAAACTCACTTTGCTGCGAATAAATATTACCCTCATGTTCATAAAGGCTTAGTCTTTTTGCACCATAGCGCTCTAAATTTTGAATAAGATCTGTTGTAATATCTTCAAGCTTGCGAATGGACTCTGCATCAACTTCTGTCTTTTCTTGCTTGGCTTTGCCTAAACGTTTGAAAAACTCCACTAATTTATCCGTTTGATCAACGTGTGGATTCCACAAAATAGAAAGATAAAGATCATTGCGATAAAGCTCCTGTGAAACCATCCGCTCGCGATATTTATCATCTAATTGCTTGGCAAATGCCGATCTGAAAGTCCCATCCGGATAAACGGTTTCACGCTTTCTGATAATATGGCTATAAAGCGCTATCCGTTCATCCGCTATGTTTTTAAACAGATTATTGAGTTGTTCGTGAAGCACATTCAGATCAATAATATCTGCTGTCTCAAAGTTAATGCCTTCAAGTTTAATAACGCTCATGAGAGCGCGTGAATCCAGCGCAATGATGTGTTTATTGACATGGCGCACGTAAGGAATGATCGCCTCTGGTTGCTTTTCACGTTTGTATTGAGCAGCATTCATTATAATTCCTCATAATTACGAATTAATCGTAATGGAGAAATACTTCCCCCACCCCATAGACTAGAGTTTCTGGCAAAAATAGATGTCTTTTGCCATGTCAGAAGAATACGAAATTTATTATGGTCATGCTTTAGGATTTCCTTGAATATGAAATGCATGGCAATACCAATGGTTACAAGAAAAATATTGCCTATCACAATAAACAATACCATCGTTCCTATCGCATTTAATCCCATAGCTTCCACCGTCACGCCCGCAATCATTGCAGGGCGCGTGCAAGCAAGAAATAACGTATCTTCTGTTAGCTTATCGCGCTCTTTCATGGCTTTGACAGACAAAGTTTAACTAGAAAACATTGCTGCGATTTGTGGTGCACCAAAGATAATGCCGATGCCAATACAAACAAAGAAAGCTTTACGCATTTCAACATAACCAGCAATCCATGCAATCCCAACACCGGCAATCGCAATGGTCGCGATTGATTTTGCAATTGGTCCTGTTAAAGCTTCAATTATTTTTTGAAGAGCACTTTCAATTTTTCCGAAGCCGCCATCGGCAAATGCTGGTTCACTCAGTGCGATGAAGGTAATAAACAGCATAAATGCTGTTGTTAACCATTTCTTTTGTGTGTTGGATAGAGTAGTTTTTGGTAAGATGTGTTCACAACTGAACGAATTATTCATGTTTTTCATGAAAAACCCCCACGCTATTTTGAAGTTGAAAATTAATTAATAGTTAAGATATTAATCTAACCTATAAAATGAAAAAACTATTTTTTCTACTATAAAATTAAAAATATTTAATCTTTATCTTAGATAATAGACAAAAATATAGTAATATTCAAAATGATACTTTTAAAATATCTTAGAGAAGCGCCTAAATATATTATATTAATTTATATTATTATTTTTTGATACTTTTATTTCAGTCAACATAATGAAAATTCTTTTTTTTAAAGGATCAGAAAAGACAATAGAAAACCCTGCTTAAAAAGCACAAAATGTTTTATGGTCGAGCAAATTTCAACAACCAGAAGATTGGCGAAGAGATCACGGGAGCTATAATTCCATTGACCATTATTGATAAAACGTTCTCTCAAGCGCTACTGAAAAATCAAGGCAATATTCCACTACGAACTTTATCAGAAAAAAGTTAATCATAATCTACACAGTCCTTAGTGGCAATTCTTGCAAAGAAAAATTATTGTGTTTAGAATTTATTTACTCGTATAGGTTGTTTTCTACAGCGCTGTATAATAGCGTGTTTCCGTGGTTATATGTTATTTCGCTTTGCTGTTATTGTAGGTTGTATTAGGTTGTATTGCCATAAAAAACAGTTGTTTGAAAGCTTTACCATATTGAAAATCTTTTTTTTTTAATATAGCTTTGACCTTGACACGCTTTTTTCGAGCTATGAGTCGTTTCAAATAGAGGGAAATATAATGGCAAAAAAATAAAAACCCAACTGCGTTAACAGAAGGGTTTCTAAAATACCCGTACTACATATACGGTAAATTAAATCCAATAAAGTAATTCCTAATTTAATTTATCGTGAAGCATTCTGCAAGAGAAATTTTGTAGAAAAGGGATATTTTTAGCATTTTTTTGCCTCCAATAGAGAGGTTTTAAAAATTATGGTTAATAAAACATCTGGTAGAAAATTAACTTCAAAGCACTGGGAATATATAAAAATTGCTGATAATACCAATATTGGCCACATTACTAGAAGCCAACTTCTTTTTCTTGTACAAGACTTACCAGTAACTGATCTTATCAAAGGAACAGAAGCCCATTTATTAGCTAAACTTTTGAATACTGTACCAGTTACGCATTTTGAAAAAGGTAAAATTCCAATAGTTTTTAAAAGCAACCATCAAATTGGTCTGGAAATTGGTTGTACGTCTGTTCATGTAAGTAGATTACTTTCACGCCTTTTTGATAAAGGTCTTATTGTGATGCGGGATTCTGGTAATTATAAACGCTATAGTTTTAATTCTGCTAATCATGTACCAATTGCTTGTGGTATTGACCTTAGCATTTTAATCGCGCGTTACCATGAACTTCAGCACTCTATTTTAAAGAGTAAAGAAGAAAAGAAACATCATGATATGGCTGTTAGAACCTTTTGTGGTGTTTGTCGTCGATTACGGCTTCGTATTGAAGAAATAAAATTTACACCTATCGCTACAATGTTTTTTAATCGTATGAATAAAGTTAAATCTGTTCTTGGTTCTCCTTTTAAAGCGTCCACCTTTAAATTGGAAAAAGCTATTAAGCTTTTTAATTGGCTCTTAGAGCGTTTATTTTTTACAAAAATGTTATGCACAAACAACAAAAATGTTATGCAATTACATAATACAACCCCTAACTATAATTGTAATTGTAACAAAAATGAGTGTTCAGATAACTCTGAACACACTCAAACCATTAATGTGACCTCCGGTCATGATAAAATGGCTTATGAAAATATAGAGAAAGGCAAGACCGAAACATCACTTCCCTCAAAAGGTAGTACATTGCCTCAAATTAAGCCGGAGATACTAGAAAAGGCTTTACCAAATGCCGTCTTGTTTTCTGAATATAGTCTCCAAACAGAAAGCGATTTGATACGTTCTATGTATCCTATGTACAGAATGATTAAAGTTTCAGAACATGCCGCTGAACAAGCTACAAAAATCATGGGGCTTAAAAAAACAGCTCTAGCCATTGCCATCATTTTTGAAAAATATGCTAGAGGACTTGTAAAATCACCAGGGGGATATCTCCGCGGCATGATTGATAAAGAAAAAAAGGGAGAATTGTATCTAGAGCGTTCTTTATTTGCTTTATTGAAACAAGCTGATCAAGAAGAAATAAATAGTTTAAACTTAGAAAAAAATCAGAAAATAAAGCTAAACGAAGAAAAAAGCTCTTTGTTTGAGTTTGAACTCAATAAAACGTTAAATAATCTAAAAATGCCAAAGTTTACATAAATAATAATTTATATACGAAATAAATATTTTAATTATTTATCGTTATTTTTTAAAGGCGTAACGGAGGTCGAAAATAGCAAAAATTTTTGATTTTGAAAAAGGAGAAAGAGATAAAATGATCAACTTATCCAGCGGGGATAGTTTGTTGTGACCTCTCTCTCCCAAAAAAGATATATACAAGATATTTTTATTTAGCAATTATTTTATTAGTTTTTTATACTTTTAAAAGAAACATTAAAAATATTAAATATTTTCAGTTAATCCTTATTTTTTAATGAGAGGCTATCCGCCTCTCAAACTCTCTGGAACGCTCACCAAAATCATGACATCAGACCCGCGTTCAATGAGAGGACTAACAAGTCTTGGTTCTTAGTGTCAAGGAAACCATTACATGGCGCCTAAAGGCGTCCTTGACAAAGAACCTAACGTCTTGTTTCGTCCATCTCACGCGGCTCCGAAATCATGATTAGAAGGGAGAGCTTTTAGGGCAAATACTACAAAAGAAAGAGATAAAAATTATAAGCTATTTTATGAGATAAATATTTGAAAATATTATAAAAAATGGCAAAAAAAGACAAAAAAATAGTTGACAATAAATGGGTATTTTGTTATATTAATACTTAAGTGATCAAAACACTAATCCTAAAGCGAATAGATTACGAAACAATCTTTCTTTGCTTTTCAAAAACTGACTGTCTTTGTATGTTTTAAAAACGTATAATGATTTTGTCGGGTGTAGTTATGTCATATAATACCCTTATGGGGAAAGCATAACAACAGACTTTAGGCTGTGTTTTGAGCACCCGACGCCTTTATAGGTGTCAATTCAAAACATTATTAACCTAAAGGAGTTCATTATGAACGCTATCTCCAAAAAATATGAATTTACAAATGAAACCAAACAAGTTGGTGATGTTACACTTTATCGCATTCGTGCATTAAGAGACTTTGGTGATGTCAAGGCTGGTGATCTTGGTGGTTTTATTGAGAAGGAAGATAACCTCTCTCATGACGGAAATTGCTGGGTTTACGATAAAGCACGCGTTTTTCAAAATGCAAGGGTTTATGAAAATGGTAAAGTGAAAAGCTTTTTTGTAGACGTTTATGGTGATGCACAAATTTATGGCAATGCTATTTTTGAAGGCATGACAATAAATGATTATTGTGAGGTTTATGGCAACGCCCATATTCAAGACACTGTTGTAATTGAAGGTAATGCAAAAATTTATGATAACGCCTCTGTAAGTGATAATGCTTATATTTCTGATACATCTGTTATTTGTGGTGATGCTCATGTCGGGGGGTATGCCATTGTTGGTGATGGTGCTTATATTTGTGATCATTCCAGTGTCATTGATGATGCTGTTGTGTATGATGCTGTTGTATCTGGCTATTCTTGTATTCATAGCAATGCCTCTTTATCATTTGGTGATCAAATTCATGATGAGGCAATTCCAAGATTTGGTAGTGATGATGATTATTTTTGTGATGAGTATGAGGATGTTGCGTAAATAAAATAGCAGGTGCGGGGGCGCCTGCTTTCAGAGAGCAATGTAAAAACAAAGGTATTAAAATTTCCATTAAACTCAATAAAACATGGAACATAACTGAAATTATAGGTGTTGGAAATGCTCAATCATGATGATATCGAAAGTGTTGAATTTTGTTTTACTGTAAATGGTAAAAAAATAAAATTTGATAAAGAGACTAATGATAAATTAAAGGAAAATATAGATTGGGAGAAATTTTTATCGCAATTATTCGTTGATAAAGAATAATAAGCCCTCTGGGATAAATGCATGTATTTTATAGGGGATATAAAAATGCCAAAAATTTTTATTGTATATAATAATCATACTATTTTAGAACAAACTGAACGTATTCTTTTTAAGCTTGGATTGGAACCATACGTTCTGAAATTTGGTAGTGATGATTTAACTACTATTGAGGATTTTAAACAAGAAATTAGTATGCAAACTAATTCTCCAAAATTTGGTATTGTGTTACTTACTCCCGATGAGATTGGCTATGCAAAATCTGCTGATAAAAAAGACGCACAACCGCGCGCTAATAAAAATGTTATTTTTAAAATGGGTATGTTGTTTCCTATAATTTCTTGCAGAAATATTGCTATTTTAAAACAACGAGATGTTGAAGTGCCTTCAGATTATGAAGGGATTAATTACATTCCTTTTAATGAACACGTAAAAGAGACTCTCCCAAAACTTATTGAACTATTAAACACAGCCGGATTCAATTTAGATACACTTAACGACTGAATTTTTTTTGCATGAAGTATACGCACAGTGTCATTTGAAACGTCATAAATTGCAATATCATAAAAAACGATCATTTTTTATGAACGAAAATTGTATATTTAATTCCTATTTTTTCTATGCAATAATATATCAGTTTTAATCTAAAATAACCTTTTTACTGAAAATGCCAAAATTTTATGCTTATTTACGTGTTTCTCGTGATGGACAAGATACAGAAAATCAAAAATTTGGATTGTTAGAATATGCTAATAAAAATGGCTTTGCACCACTTCATATTGAGGAAGAAATTGCAAGTAGAGGAAAAGATTGGCGTAAGCGTAAACTTGGTGCTTTAATTGAAAAAGCGGAATGTGGTGATGTTTTACTCACACCGGAGTTTTCTCGTATAGCTGGTTCTTCTCTTGCTGTTTTAGAAATTCTCAAAGCAGCCAGTGAACGTGGTTTAATTGTGCATATAACGAAACAAAACCTTATCATGGATGGAAGTTTACAAAGCGATATCATTGCAAACGTATTGGGTATGGTATCGCAAATTGAACGGCATTTAATTCAAACACGCACAAAAGAAGCCTTAAATGTTGCTCGTCAACGAGGAATAAAACTTGGCCGGCCAAAAGGAAGTAAAGCTACGCAATTAAAGCTGGACAATCACATTGATGAAATTCAAGCATTTATAAATGTTGGCTTATCACAGAGCCGTATTGCTAAGACATTAGGAGTCAGTGTGAACACCTTGCGTTTATTTATTGAACGTAAAAACATCACGCTTACAAAAATAAAGCCTATCATTACCATGCCAAAAACATAAAGGTATATTTTAGTATAGTAATATACCCTACGATATAATATCATAAGGTATAGTAAAATTAACTGATAAACTTCTCATAGAGGAAATTAATTTTTTCCTATATCCTCTTTCCAAAATTTTGTGCCATTGTCTATCATTAGAGCTAATTGTAGTGCAGCCTCTGGAACTTTACTTTTTATGATATCTCCTCTCTCTGTTTTAACTTCTGTAAATCCATCACGCTGTATTATATAGGGTTTGTTAAAACTATCTATTTTTTGATTAAAAGTTTCAAAAAAATTGCTAACGTTTTTAAAAACTTTATCGTTATGATTTTGAACGTATTTTTTGGGCATTTTTGCTCCTTATAAATTTTTGCTTCTTATAAAAGGTGTACTTTAATACTTTATTATACCTTATAGTATAATACTATACAATACAATACCATATTCTATTTAGAGAGTAACTAAATGCCTGTCATATCCTTTGCTAATTCCAAGGGGGGGAGTGGAAAAACAACATCTGCTTTGCTCCTTGCTTGTGAACTTGCACATGCTAAACCTGTTACAATTATAGATGCTGATCCTCGCCATCCTATTACCACTTGGTCTGAATTGCCGGGTAAACCAGATAATCTTACTGTCGTTACTAATGAATCTGAAAAAACTATTTTAGATGAAATAGAAATTGCATCTACTAGAGATCCATTCGTAATTGTTGATCTAGAAGGTACAGCATCACGCTTAACTAGTTATGCAATTAGTCAATCTGATTTTGTAATTGTTCCTATGAAGGAACAACAGCAAGACGCTATAGCAGCTATCGAAATTATAAAAGAAATTCACAGAGATATGAAAGCTGTACGGCGTCTTATCGCTTATTCTGTTTTGTTTACGCAATCTAAAGTTGTTGCAAAATCTAGAACTGCTCGTTTTGTATCATCTCAATTTAGAAAAAACCCAGAACTTGATGTTTTTGAAACAGAAATCAATGAACGTGATGCTTTTTCCGCAATCTTTGCAACTGGAGGTTCACATCGTAATCTCAATCCAAAGGAAGTTAATAATTTAGAAACTGCGATTGGCAATGTTGAAGCATTTGTTGCTGAAGTCATTACAAAGCTAAAAAAAGTTCAAGAGAAAGGAAATTAAAGAATGAGTACAGAAAGAAAACCATTAAATTTTTCAGAACTTGATGATTTTAAACCACGACAAACTCAATCTTCTTTAAATATTGTACAACGCAAAGAGATAGATAAGGCAGCAGCTTTCCCAAGTCGTGAACAGTCAGTTGAGATACAATTAAATATCAAAGCTAGCGTAAATATCATTAATCGTTTTAAATTGATGGCTAAACAAGAGCGATATCGTCATGGTGATTTTCTAGAAATATTAATGAATGCTTATAAACAGAGCGATTAGTTTGTACGCTATAATTTTAAAAGTATTCATTTTATTCAGAAAACAAACATAAAACTGCTTTCTGTTTTTTAGGATTAAGTTTTCTAAAACCTTTTAAAAGGAAATATTCTTCTTTACTGGAAATTTCTTCATCATAATGGTACGGAATATTTATTTTTTGTGAAATATCGGTATAAAAAAAGGAGATATGAACATCTAGTATATTAGCGATTTCCTGCAAGCGTCCAGCTCCTACACGATTTGAGCCTTTTTCATATTTTTGGATTTGTTGGAAGCTTACTCCTAATTTGTTTCCTAACTCTGTCTGAGAAATTCCCATTGAAATGCGTTTATGACGAATTCTTTTGCCTACAGAAATATCATTAAAATGTGGAGTTTTCTTTTGCACTTTTAATTCCCCCTACCGGGTGCGAGCGCCCTCGCATTGGTATTCCGGGAGTTAAAAGTACTGAATTCTAGTCAGCTTTTTGCTTTTAGTGCTTAAAGCACTTGGACATAACAAAATCTCCCGGAATTCCGGGAAGTCCATATAATGGACTAATTTATATTCTAGAATTTAGGGCTTTTACTCCCTTATTGATCATTGCGTAGATAACCAATAACTCTCACTCATAAAATAATCTTGGAAGTTTAGCAATAAAAATAGTTTTTTACTTACAAACTATATTTTTAAATGAGAGGCTATCCGCCTCTCAAACTCTCTGGAACGCTCACCAAAATCATGACATCAGACCCGCGTTCAATGAGAGGACTAACAAGTCTTGGTTCTTAGTGTCAAGGAAACCATTACATGGCGCCTAAAGGCGTCCTTGACAAAGAACCTAACGTCTTGTTTCGTCCATCTCACGCGGCTCCGAAATCATGATTAGAAGGGAGAGCTTTTAGGGCAAATACTACAAAAGAAAGAGATAAAAATTATAAGCTATTTTATGAGATAAATATTTGAAAATATTATAAAAAATGGCAAAAAAAGACAAAAAAATAGTTGACAATAAATGGGTATTTTGTTATATTAATACTTAAGTGATCAAAACACTAATCCTAAAGCGAATAGATTACGAAACAATCTTTCTTTGCTTTTCAAAAACTGACTGTCTTTGTATGTTTTAAAAACGTATAATGATTTTGTCGGGTGTAGTTATGTCATATAATACCCTTATGGGGAAAGCATAACAACAGACTTTAGGCTGTGTTTTGAGCACCCGACGCCTTTATAGGTGTCAATTCAAAACATTATTAACCTAAAGGAGTTCATTATGAACGCTATCTCCAAAAAATATGAATTTACAAATGAAACCAAACAAGTTGGTGATGTTACACTTTATCGCATTCGTGCATTAAGAGACTTTGGTGATGTCAAGGCTGGTGATCTTGGTGGTTTTATTGAGAAGGAAGATAACCTCTCTCATGACGGAAATTGCTGGGTTGGTGGTAATGCATGGGCTTTTAGCTACGGTCGTGTTTATGATAACGCTATTGTTTGTGATGATGCTATTGTTTGTGGTCACATTTATGGGAATGCGCATGTATGTGATAAAACCCGCGTGTATGTGGGCGCTCATGTTTATGACGATGCTCATCTTTCTTATAACGCATGGGTTTATCATCATGCACGGGTTTATGGTAATGCAAAATTATCTGGGAGTGCACGTATTCATAGAAATGCAGAAGTTTATGATCATGCTGTTGTTAGTGGCGCAGCGAAAATTTATGGCAAGGTCTATGAAAATGCTAGCGTGGGGTGTCATACTAAAGTTTACGGTTCTGTTTATGGCAATGCGAAGATCTCTGGTTATTTCCATATTAGTGGTAATGTATATGGCAATGCAATAATAAAAAGATCTGCTAGGTTTTCTTTCGTTCCCAGAAATTGTGAGGTTTATGAAGGCGATAATATTGTTAAAACGGTCGCTGAAGTAGCATAAATAACAGGCGCGGGGGGGCGCCTGCTTTTTAAAAATTATGTCACATTAAGCACTAAAAAATCATAAAATTGAAATAATTATTTATATAGGTATATAAATAATCGTGAATAAAATAAAACGTATCATATAGCCATAAAGCGTTTTATAGATAAAAATATTGGAGGGGGTAATGGACACTCTATCTACTAATAAATTAAATAAAAAAGAGAAAAATCCAAATTCCAAACAATCAATTTTAATAACTATAATACGTAGAGTGTTTTCTATCGTTTATAAAATATTACATAAGATATTGAAAACGTGCCTTTTTTTTCTTTTCCTTTTTCTTTTGCTTATTCGTAAACCGGTTATTATTTTAACAGAGTTTATAGCAGGGGGGAGTTTGCTGGTGTTATTTATTTTTTTTACTGGATATGTAGCGGGCTCTGCACCTTTTGAACACCAAACAGCAATGGTCATTGGTTATATTGTCTTGATATTTCTAAGTTTAGCTGTCAATTGGGGGTACGATACGCTGCTATTACGGCTAGCTCCTCCTGGTTCTGATCTTATGCTTTTCAAGTAAAAGCTTATTAGAGAATGTTCGTCAAGCTCTCCAATACGATAGAATGGTACTAACAAGAGCTAGTACAAAGAGGATGTATTTTAGGCTGTTTCTGTTTTAAAGCTTGCGCTAAATCATAATTTGTTTGCATAGCTAGCCAAGCACGTGCAGTACTCACACCAGCCATTTCAAGTCTAATAGCGAGATTGGGACTAACAGCAGCTTTTCCATTTAAAACCCTAGAAAAAGCTACACGAGACATACCAAGCCGTTCAGCTGTTTCGGTAACAGATAAACCAAGCTCTACGATTACATCTTCACGCAAGAGTTCTCCAGGATGTGGAGGGTTTTTCATCATTTTTTATCTCTCCTTATTCAATGATAATCTAGATAATCAACTAATTCGACATCTATACCAACAAAACGGAATATTACACGCCAATTTCCATTTACTGTAATTGACCAAAAGCCCTTAAGATCACCTTTTAAAGGATGTAATCGAAAGGACGGATAATTCAAATCATTTGGTGATATAGCTACGTCAAGAGCACTTAGAATACGCCTTAACTTTTGAGTATGAGCAGACTGAATTCCTTTTGTAGTACCAGTAGTGTAGAAGGCTTCAAGCCCTTTATGTTTAAATCCCAAAATCATGATTCACTGTAATGTGTATCGTTATAAAATACAAGAAGAAGTTGTTCATTAAGCTACAATGTTACCATTATTGGTAACATTGTGAAGCGTAACTACTATGCTTTTATTATTTTTCTCTTCTGTATCTGTATATTTTAAGCATCAAAAATGCCTGCTAAAGCAGATTTTTTGAATTGAGGAGGGGGCAGCCTCTTATTTTATAGATAAATGGAGCTAATTATTTTTTTATCTAAGATAATCTTCAAGATCTATTTGATTACTAATGTCCATTTCTAAAGGTTTTTTATTCTCATATACACCTTGAATAACGTCTGCTTTCATGCGATTTTTTAAGTTCTTTCTAAGAGCTATTTTGTGGATTTTAGCACTACCTTTCCAACCAAGGTTTGGGTTGAGACGGTAGGATCTATTAATCCCAATACGAGGACCTTCCAAAAGAATATCCATAGTTATTAGTCTTTTTATGCTTCGATTAAAGTGATGTCTGGTAATACCAACTTTTTTAGCCAATTCCGTTTGATTGACAACTAATAGATTTTCGAAATCAAGACGTGAAGCTAGAATGAAAAACACCTTGAGATCATATCCGTTTAAATTACTTTTCGCTATTATAGCCATCGGATGTTGAGGCATTGCAATCCATTCCTTTTCAAATCCATTTTTACCTTTTAGGTACGACACAAACAACAAAACCTTCCCTATTTCACAATTTATTTGGTATATTTTTTTATCCACGTAGTTAAAAAATCAAATGTTTTTTTCATACTATAAGGTACTGTTTAAGCACCCCTAAAAGCTCTCCCTTCTAATCATGATTTCAGAGCCGCGTGAGAGGGACGAAACAAGCCGTTAGGTTCTTTGTCAAGGACGCCTTTAGGCGCCATGTAATGGTTTCCTTGACACTAAGAACCAAGGATTGTTAGTCCTCTCATTAAACGCGGATCATGATGTCATGATTTTGGTGAGCGTTCCGGAGAGTTTGAGAGGCGGATAGCCTCTCATTTTATTGATTATGGACGAACGAAGTGAGTTCTATTTAGGATATATTATTATTTAGGGGCAAATCTATTTTTGTTAGCAAGAGCCCTTAAATCCTTTCTTCTGAAATATATGGCACGTCCGCAACGAATAGGGGGATGCCCTTGCATGAGAATGATCTGTTCGTCTTTTCGCATTTCTTGGGTAATTTCGTGAGGATAAATTAAAGGTCTCTGCTGGAAATTGAGGCTCTCAGTCCCTTTTGCTCCTGATGTTCCTAGAGATTTGCTTGATCCTTTCACTTCAACAGTCATTTTACCGCATGCCTTTGATATATTTTCAGCTGTTTTAATATCTTTAATAGCGGCATAACTTACAAAAGCACAGCTTTCAAACCATGCCATAGCACCTGATGAACCGAAGTGACGTTCAATTTGTCCTACAGATTGGTAAAAGAGCATGAGAGATATTCCATATTTACGCCCACGGTCACGTGCTTCTTCTAAGATGTTCATATATCCTAAAAGATCAATCTCATCTAAAACAAAGAGGACTCTTTTTTCATAGTTTCCATTAGCGGCTTCCATAGCTTTGAGAAAAGAACCAACAAGAATACGTCCCACACCAGGGTAAGATTTTAGAATTTTTGATGGAATATTCAAAAAGATATCAATATTTCCTTTTGTGATATCAGTTGTTTTAAAGTCTTTACCACTTATAAGGTTGGCATAATTATCAAGGGAAAGCCATTGGGTATCTTTAGAAGCAGTAGCATAAACACCAGAGAAAGTTTGCGGTGCCATATTAGTAAAGACCCCAAGGGTTTCACGAATGAATTGTGATGAAGAACTTGATTGTATAGATTGCAATTTTCCAATTACGGATGGTTCTGGCTCTGATACAATCATACGAAGAGTTTTTAAGTTTTTTGCCTCTAACTTGTATTCATCAGAAAAGACGACATGTGCAAGTAGACCTGTTAACAAATTGTGAGCATGAGAGATAAAAAATTGATCGGTTGAAGTGGATTTATAATTTTCTGAAAGGAGGAGTCGTGCTATTTCTACGAGACCTGCTTCCCTTTCATAAATAGGGATATTTTCATCTAATAACCAATCTAATGGATTAAAAGTTTCTGTTGAATCCCCATGGGGATCAAGAACGTATACTTTTCTTTTTGATTTAACTCTTATTTCTTTTACTATTGGAGCAATTTCAGTTGAAGGGTCAAAAACAACCAGTGGACCGCTATATTTTATGCAAGTAGGAATAACATTACTGGTTGTTTTGTATCCACCAGAACCAGCAAAAAATAACATATGGGTTGAATCAAAATTTTGTTTATATGTTAGTAATGGCTGTGTTCCTCCTTTTCCCCATGTTGTTTTGTCTTGAGGGTCGAAAGGAACATCTGTTACAATATCTTCGTCTACTCGATATCGTTCTCCTATGATGATTTCTCCATTGCTTGGAAAGATGCTTTCTAGTTTTTTCATATTCATCCATTGAGAGTCGCCGAAGATCGTATTTTTTGATTTTTTCAAAGGCGATTTTTTTGGCAACGATAGATTCATCGTGAAACCAAGGATAATAATACCAATGATTGAACCGCTCAAAACCATCCTATCAAAGAAAGGAAAAACATCAGCCCATGTCATGTTATTTTGTCCTACATAAGGACTTAATCTGATATATTCATTTATACTGTAGTAGGCAGCAAAAAGACAAAAGGAGATTAATGATGCTATGGTGATATTTTTTCTTATATGTCTTTTTTGTAATAGAATAAATGAAGAACATGAAAGTGCAATAAGGACGAGAATATCGAGAGGTTTTGAACGAACAAACCAATAAGCATCTGGGGTAGTACCATTTTCTGTAATTTCATTTATTGTTATATTTACAAGAAAAAGAATTATGATTGAAAAGAGGAAAGGGCATATTAAAAATATGATTTGTTTACGATCTAGGTTGTTTATCATTTTGACCCCGCGTATCAGCAAAAGCATGCTGTCCTATTTTTTGTAAATTTTTATATTCATTTGAATTTGTATCAAGTTTTGCAGCATGAATTAAACATCCTAAAATGAAAGACTTATCAGAATTTTTAAGACCAGCCTTTACGACAAGACCGCCTAGAATAATTTTTTCACGTGCATCTTTGCGTCTTATTTCATCACTCAAAAATCTCCTCCTTTTTTCAATTCGTCTTAGTGATTTTATAGAGTTACCAAGATTATTCAGTTTTTTGCTGTTCTTTTTGAAATCGGGCTTTAATCTCCTCGAAAATATTTTTCCATTGATCGTTTGTTATATTTAATTCTGTTAACCCTGCTTCAGATGCTAATAGTGCAATTTTTTCCCCTTCTTGTTTTTTAGCAGCTTTAATTCTTTCAAGAAGTTTTTTACTTTTTTCTTCCAGAGCTTTTTTTTCTTCCATAAGTTTTTCTAAAGATTTACGTGACATTTCAAACTCTCTTTTATTTTTTAATCTTTATTTTTACTTAACAAAATAAATCTCAAATAACAATACTTAATAGTGCGCATTTATGCGCTCCTGAAAATGTCTTTTTTCAAAAGATTTTTGAAGGCGCAATTATACGTTTTAAAATAAAACGTTTTATGCTATAGATTATTTCTGTGAAATAAACACAATTTTTGGTAATTGTATCTTATGGCAAGTACACATTTACAAGCTAAAATTATTGGTGCTGGAAAATCAGCAATTTCGGCGGCTGCCTATCGACATAGGACAAGGATGTTTGATGAGTTAGAAGGATCTCATACGCATAGATATGATAAAGATAGAGACCTTGTACATTCGGAAATAAATATTCCAGAAGGTTCTCCAAAATGGATTACACAACAACTCAGTTATTTTGATACGAATGACAAAAAAAGTGAATGGCTGTGGAACACTGTGCAAAATAGTGAGCGCGTGAATGGACAGTTGGCAAGAGAAATAGTTATAGCGTTGCCATTAGAGTTATCACGAGATCAAAATATTTCTCTTGTACGAGACTTTGTAAAAGAAAACTTTGCATCACGTGGTCTTGTTTCTGATTGGGTTTATCATGACAAGGAAGGAAATCCACATGTGCATATTATGCATACTTTACGTCCAGTTTTAGAAAATGGTTTTGGTCCCAAAAAAATAGCTGTCTTAAATGAAGATGGAACAGTAAAAAAATCTCTTGTTACTATTCGTGATAAACAAGGTAATGCTATAAGAAAAGAAGAGCGTATAGTTTATGAAACCGTCATAGGTCATAAAGATGCATTGAAGGATTTACGCAACTCATGGGGTGAGATTGCAACGAAGCATCTTGCACTTGCAGGTCATGATATAAAAGTAGATATGCGCTCTTACAAAGAGCGTGGTTTATCCATAGAACCGACCATTCATTTGGGGCAATCTGCTTATGCAATGGGTAAAAAAGGACTTGCTAGCAATGCAGTAAGAGCCAATGAAAAAATAAAACAGAAATCTGTAGAGAAAATTAGAGAAAACCCTAATGAAGTATTGAAGTTGATTTCATTTGAGAAGTCGACATTTAATCGTGGTGATCTTGCTAAGATCATTAATAGATATGTTGATAATTCAAATGATTTTAATGATATTATGGTGCGCTTAGAACAAAGCAACAACTTGATTAAAATTAAAGATCATTCCAATCATCATAAAGTGATTTACTCCACAAAGGAAATATTAAAAACCGAATATGATATGGAGCGGAGTGTTGTTTCGTTGTCTCAAACGACAGGACACGGTGTAAAAGATAGACAGGTTTTAGAGGCAATAAAGTCTGTTGAGAATAAAGATAAAAGTAATAGATTTAAATTTTCAGAAGAACAAAAATTAGCCGTTCAACATATTACAGATGATAAAGGTATTGCGGCGGTTGTTGGTTATGCAGGTGCTGGAAAATCCACTCTATTGGAAGCCGCAAATATTGCGTGGGTTAATAGTGGGAAGCGTGTATTTGGAGCAGCTCTTGCGGGGAAGGCTGCGGAAGGTCTTGAAGAATCTTCAAAGATAAAAAGTAAAACTCTTGCTGCGTGGGAATTAGCGTGGAAAAATAAGAAAGATGAATTACGGGTTGGTGATGTTTTTGTCATTGATGAAGCTGGAATGGTTTCTTCAAAACAACTTTCGCATTTTGTCCAAAAAGTTGAAAAAGTAGGCGCAAAAATTGTTCTTGTTGGTGATAATATGCAGTTGCAACCCATTGAGGCTGGAGCGGCATTTCGCGCTGTAGTTGATAATATTGGTTATGTAGAATTATCCGGTATTAGAAGACAAAAAGAAGAATGGGGGCAAGATGCATCACGACAGTTTGCACGTGGACAAGTAAAGGAAGCTTTAGATCATTATAAAAATAGAGGATTCATTCGTGAGATTAAAACGCGTGACCAAGCCATAAATACTCTTGTTAAAGATTGGATGGATACACGAAGGAAAGTAGAACAAAAATGTGAGGAAGAAGGAAAAACTTTACGGGGTGACGAATTACTTGTTCTTGCTCATACAAATGCGTCTGTAAAAAAATTAAATGAAGAAATTCGAACCGCTCTTAAAGATGCTCGTTTACTTAAATTTGAAGATAGTGCAAGCGTCACAAATTTTGATACTCTTAAGGGGCGTAGAGAATTTGTTGTTGGTGACAGAATTATCTTTCTTGAAAATGCTCAATTTGAAGAAAGATATGCCCCAGAATTAGGTAAGCAAAAAGTTAAAAATGGTATGTTGGGAACTGTTTTGTCTACACAAAATGAAAGAGGAAAACCGCTTTTAAAAGTGCGTCTTGACTCTGGTAAGGAGGTTGTTTTCTCCAATCAGACTTATCAAAATATTGATCATGGATATGCGGCTACAGTTCATAAGAGTCAAGGAGTTACCGTTGATAATGTCTTTGTTTTAGCCTCTTCATCTATGGATCAACATCTCTCCTATGTTGCAATGTCTCGGCATAGGCATCAGTCACATCTTTATGTAGCCGAAGAGGATTTTAAAAACGTTCGATTACACGAACACAAACAGGTTAAAGGTACAATCACTGGTGAACTTGTTGAAGCTGGGTATGCTTCTTTTAGTGAAACCGCCAAAACCAAAACACCTTATGCGGATATAGCAACTTTCCGTGGAATTGAACGTGTTTATGGTGTAAATCTTCCCTCTGCGATAGATGGGGCTCGTATTGAGCTTGGTGACAAGATATCACTTCGTCAAGATAAAGAAACTATTGTTGTTAATAATAAAGAAATTAAAAGAAATGTTTTTAATGTTGATTTAATAGAACGCGGTGATCCTTCTTTTGTTGATGCTATCAAGCGGTCTGATCATGCCAATACCTATGAGAAATTGGTAGCAGCTTTTTCTAGATCTGGTGTTAAAACAACAACTCTCGATTTTTCTGAATCTCCTGATTATAGAGATTATATAGCCAAATTTACAAAGAATAGAGGGATTGATGTTTCTCAAGGTTTAGGGGAAAAAATAGCCTCTTACGTTGATTTTAATAAAGAATGGTTGCAAAAACAAAAAGAGAAGATTGAATCCCTTTGGGATAGAGCAAAGACAAGTTTTTCAAAACTTGAAAAAGAAGATCTCAAGGTTGAACAATCACAAAAAGAGTTGAATGTTGCATCAAAAGCAACAGAACGAGAGCCATACCTTGCTGCTTATACGGATAACTCTAATTTAGAACAGAAAGCGCTAAGCGCTCTTAGGAATGAAAAATCTTATGTTAATATGTTTAAGGAGTTAAACAGTCGTTTAGCATCTATTTATAGAGATCCACAAGAGGCTGCCCTTAGGATTGAACAAACGATTTTAGCAGGTAAAGGCGATAAATTATCTGATATTTTGGATAAATCTCCTGATAGAGCGGGTGAACTGCGTGGGTCAGATCGTTTAATCGATAAATTGAAGGCTACAGGAAAAGAACGAAAAGAAGCGCTTTATCATGTTCCTTTTGCACTTTCTTCTATTAAAAAGCTTCAATCCTTTTATAAGAATTCTTATGAGATACATATGGATAGGGTTACACGGGAGCGTGAACAGTTAAAAGTAGAGGTTCCGTCACTTTCACAAGAAGCAGTGACTTTTATGAAAAATGTTGAAGCTGGTCGTGATAATTATTCGAAGATACCAGAGAAGATCAATCAAGAGTTTTTAAAGCTACAAAGTGCTTTAGATAAACGTTTTGGACAGGATGCCATTCATAAACAAGACTTTGACTTGTCAAAAGCGATACCCCAAAATCAGCCTCAAGATAAAAAGCTTGTGAACGAGCTTCAAACAGCAGTTAAATTTTTGCAACAGAGACAACAGGAGCAAATCAATGCGATAGCGCGTGCAATATCAAAAGATGTGATACGGTAAGGTAAGGAATGAAAACTTGCTTCTATAGCTTATTTGAGCTATAATAAATATCAACAAAGGAGAATTTTATGTTGAGTGAAGAGGAAATTAAGCTGCGTCGCCTCTATGCTGAAAATGCATTGGCAAGTCAACGTTTAGAGGGACTGGAACCAGATTCAAAAGTCGTTGAACAAATGGAACGTGTTATTATCGGAGAGCTCGAAACAGGAGATGTAATCAAAGATTTGTTGGAACGGGTAAAACGTGGAGAAGTATAAGGGAAGCGGTGATCCTTATACTAATCCTGAAACTGGTGTGATGTATAACCGACTTGGTATTAAAGACAAAGGCACACTGCAGCGTGTAGAATCTGCTATCGCTTATGTAAAATCTTTCGAATTTGTACATACTCCTATTCGTGGTGAGTTTGATCTCAATCATATGAAAGAGATCCATAGGAAACTGTTTGGTGATATATATGAATGGGCGGGACAAATTCGTTCAGTGGATATTGCCAAAGGCAATAGTATGTTTGCTAGTTATAATCAGATTGAAAGTTATGCACCGAAGATTACGCAACAGCTTGCAAAAGAACAGTATCTGCGTGGTCTTGATATGGACGAATTTAGTCAAAGGGCTGGACATTACATGGGGGAGTTGAATGCGTTGCATCCGTTTAGAGAAGGAAATGGTCGTACACAACGTGAATTTATAGGACAACTTGCTCGTGAAGCTGGTTATCATATCAACTGGAAGGGTATTGATAAACAAGAAATGATAGAGGCATCAATTGCGGCACATTTTGGTAATTCTGACCATCTATCTATACTCATCCGTAATAACCTTACCGAATTTACAAAGAATAGAGAGATTGATGTTTCTCAAGGTTTAGGGGAAAATATAGCTTCTGATGTACAGAACAATAAAGAATTATCCGAAGAACAAAAGGAAAAAATTACAACTGTTTTTAATAAAGTGAAGACAGTTTTTAGCAAACTTGAAAAAGAAGATCCCAAGGTTGAGCAATCACAAAAAGAGTTGAATGTTGCATCAAAAGCAACAGAACGAGAGCCATACCTTGCTGCTTATACGGATAACTCTAATTTAGAACAGAAAGCGCTAAGCGCTCTTAGGAATGAAAAATCTTATGTTAATATGTTTAAGGAGTTAAACAGTCGTTTAGCATCTATTTATAGAGATCCACAAGAGGCTGCCCTTAGGATTGAACAAACGATTTTAGCAGGTAAAGGCGATAAATTATCTGATATTTTGGATAAATCTCCTGATAGAGCGGGTGAACTGCGTGGGTCAGATCGTTTAATCGATAAATTGAAGGCTACAGGAAAAGAACGAAAAGAAGCGCTTTATCATGTTCCTTTTGCACTTTCTTCTATTAAAAAGCTTCAATCCTTTTATAAGAATTCTTATGAGATACATATGGATAGGGTTACACGGGAGCGTGAACAGTTAAAAGTAGAGGTTCCGTCACTTTCACAAGAAGCAGTGACTTTTATGAAAAATGTTGAAGCTGGTCGTGATAATTATTCGAAGATACCAGAGAAGATCAATCAAGAGTTTTTAAAGCTACAAAGTGCTTTAGATAAACGTTTTGGACAGGATGCCATTCATAAACAAGACTTTGACTTGTCAAAAGCGATACCCCAAAATCAGCCTCAAGATAAAAAGCTTGTGAACGAGCTTCAAACAGCAGTTAAATTTTTGCAACAGAGACATACACAAGAGCTAAAAAATGTGATAGCGGAAACAAAGTCAAAAGATGTTTCGCGATAAAGAAATTTAGAACATTAGAAACTTGTTATTATAACTAATTCTATCCACACATAAGAAGGTAACTAAAGGAGTTTTACTATGAGTGTAGCCGTAGATTCAAAAGATGTTGTTCGAGCAAATATAGATAAGAAGTTGAAAAAAGAAGCTGGTGAAATATTAGCAAGTTTAGGACTTACGGTGTCTGATTTCATACGAATTTCTTTAGCTAAAGTTGTTGATGAAAGAGGATTGCCGTTTGATATGGCTGTTTCTAATGCGGAAACGCTTAAAACTTTTGAAAAGAGTAAAAAAGGATAAGATGTATATTTCGCGAAATATATGAATGATTTATTTAAGTGATTTCGACAGTTTTTAAAAAGCATCACGGCGTTTGAAGGGGTCGTAATAGATTTCTGTTACACGAAATTTTCCTTCGAGGCGTTTACATTGGATGATGACATCTATCATCGAGATTAATAAGCCGCGGATATCATCGCGTGCTAAATTACCACCACCGTCACTTTCTTTGACTAAAAGGGT
>NZ_JBHIRB010000018.1:0-29660 GCF_042196845.1 Bartonella sp. AA9NXGY | reverse complement strand
CTTAAAAACTCTTTGAAAAAAAATAAATTGGTACAAAACCTAGTGGCAAATTATACAAAACCTGCTGGCAAGCTACAGCTGGCAAGCTACAACAGCTACATACAAACTGGCTGGGGAACTTGGATTCGAACCAAGATTGACGGAGTCAGAGTCCGCTGTTCTACCATTAAACTATTCCCCAATAAGCCAATTTTACCATTTCTAGCAGATTCTATAGTGTAGGCAAGTGCAAAAAATCTTTAGATTATCGATAATAAAGAGCGATAGGGATATCATTATAATCCCAGTAGTGGCGGTCTCAATATTTTAGCATATAGCAATAAGCGAATAAAAACATATAAATAGAGCACACCGCGAATGGAGGCATCACAAACTCTTGTTGAAATATTCTCTAATAGGTATATGCCTGTCAGGCAACAGCTACTAAATCATGGAGAATTTATGAGTAATATTCCTACTTATCCTGTTACCCCAAACCTACAGTTGGTATACGTTTCAAACATAGAGTACTCTACGGCTTTTTACAAATTCATCTTCAAGAAAGAACCTGTGTTTACCTCGCCACGCTATGTTGCATTTGCTTCTTCGGGGGATGCTCTCTTTGCTCTCTGGTCTGGGGGCGATACGCCTGAGGAAAATGCACCTCGTTTTTCAGAAATCGGCATTATGTTGCCTACTGGAGAGGACGTAGATAAGCTCTATGCGGAATGGAAAGAGCAAACCACTGTTGAGATAAATGTTTTGAAGGAACCGTATACTGATGTATTTGGACGTACCTTCCTAATCAAAGATCCAGACGGACATATTATTCGTGTTTGTCCACTGGATTAAAAAGCTTGAGATCTGATCTTTAATTGTCTGAATTATAATACCTGAATTATAATAATTGTCTGTTTCCAAAACCTATAAGCTATGCAAGCTAAGAGGCTTACTTACGACGCGTGGCTTATCCGTTCGGTGCTGTTCCACTATATTCAGCCCCACAACCTGCCTGTTTCCACAGGCGGTCTAATTGGCTTGGACATCAGTCGGCGTTATTGCATGGCCAGCGATCAGTACTTGTAAAATCATAGAAGCTATCCCTTATCGCCTTATGTGGAGTCTTTTGTTGGAATGGGAGGAATATTTTTTACAAGGAAATTGATATCTTTATGAAGTTAAAAAGGTTTTGTACATAAAAACTAATAAAATCAATATATTAAGTGCAGTTATTTTGTATGAATCCACTTAAGAATCCCTACTTTTATGCATGTTTGAATTGATCATTTTTTATATAAGATTGCCATGGATGTATAGACTATAAAAAGCAAATCATGATGCAAATACTATAACGCATAGGTGCATTCAAATGAAATGAAAAGCGGTTATCATTCATAACAGGTCATAAATTTTATGATACGTTTTTATCACAGCACAAATCACATTGTTTTAAATTTCAGTCGTTTGGAATTATCAATAACATAAATTGCATACGTTTAAGAATGGATGTGTTTTGCTCTTTATTTGAGTGTAACCTTAAAAGGAATAATCGTTTGAAACTATCATAAGCTTATAGATTTAGTTCATAAAGATTGCATAAAAGGATTTAAAGACAAGATCATTTTTAAAAACACTTACTAAAAAGTTAGTAAATGATAGGCAGGCATTATATAGATACTATCATCACAATATAGAATGAAAATCACAATGTTATGTCTTATGAAACCGAAAGCATTTCAATGATATAACGCAAGCAAGCGAGAAAAAAACGTTTTAAAAGTTACATTAAAAATACGAAACCAAATGAGCTCCCCCCAAATTTTGGAGGCACCTATTGAAAAAAAGATGAGGCAGCAAAATTCAAAACCATTGTAACATCTAAGGTATGGGATTTTATTCAATTTTGAGTCAAAAGCTATAATGTTTAAAGATGGCTATTCTAAAGATAACGCCTCCAAAATTGGATTGGTTAATTTTGCCAACTCAAATTTGAGCTGGTTAATTTGCAAAGAAGTTACATTTGAGTGCAAAATGAAAAGATACTTATGAAAGCCTTATTGAGAAGACATTCATTTAAGATGCATTTTCTTTTGATTGGATTGATAAAGTTACCAAGCGTTTATAGATTCTATAATGCTAATGAATGATATCAAATCATAGCTATCATTTACGTTTCTTTTGATAAGTTTTCATATTTCTAAATAGAGCACTTGCAATATGATACGTTTTGTATATATGAATTTACTACTCCATTGTGGATGATTCATTTGAATCTTATAATCAATATCTGAAAGCCGCGTCATATCATTTGGCTCGGCTTTCTTTTTTGAATTCTCTCTTTAGATAGGTTTGTAGCTATTAGATAAGGCTTTCCCGTAAACAGAGCCAGATATACGTGTATTACTATGGAAAGGATTTATTTGCGAGAGGATTACCAGACAATGTTTGTTTTGCTTGCGCAAGAGAAAAATTCTTCTCTCTCAATGATGTGTCTCAGATCTGAAAAATCTTTAGCCAATTTAAGATAAAAGAGGTTGGCACATCTTATACATGTGGTTCAAAGAATCCGCACCGGCTCAAGAGCTTATCATCTCAAATTGCAATTTTTAGAGGAAGAGAAAATATGCATTAAAGGGATTTTAAATAACCCTTGAAAGTTTTGCAGATCCTTTGAAAAAAATAAATTGATGCAAAACCTGCTTTCAAATTATACAAAACCCGATGACAAGCTACAATCATTAAATACTGGCTGGCATTAAATACTGGCTGGGGAACTTGGATTCGAACCAAGATTGACGAAGTCAAAGTCCGCTGTTCTACCATTAAACTATTCCCCAATAAGCTAATTTTACTATCCCTAGTAGATTCTATAGTGCATGCAAGCGCAAAAAATCTTTATGATTATCGATAATAAAGAGCGATAGGGATGTCATTAATTGTTTTGATTTGAATATCGACATCATAAATGTCTTTAAGAATTTCTGGTTGCATAATTTCTTTTGGAGTCCCACAATAGGCCGCTTTCCCATTTTTCAATGCAACAATCATATCTGAGTAAGATGAGGCAAAATTAATATCGTGCATAACAATAAGAATGGTTTTTTTCAGTTCATCAGCTGTGCGGCGTAATTGCTTCATCATAGAAACGGCATGTTTCATATCCAGATTGTTTAATGGCTCATCTAAGAGAAGATAATCAGTGTCTTGGCAGATAACCATGGCTATAAAAGCGCGTTGACGCTGACCGCCAGAAAGTTCATCTAAAAAACGGTCTTGTAAATCTTGTAAGCCGAGATAGCGTAGTGCACTGTCGATAAATTGTTTATCTTCATGTGTATACCAGCCTTTTGAATAAGGATAGCGCCCAAAACTTACTAAATCATACACGGTTAAACGGAAGGATAAAGGATTATCTTGACGTAAAATTGAGAGTTTTTGAGCCAAAATATCGTGAGGAATTTTATCAATATCAAAGCCGTCAATGTTAATTGTCCCTTGATGGTGCGGTAAAAGACGTCTTATCAGCATTAAAAGAGTTGATTTTCCGGAACCATTGGGCCCAATGAGAGAAATAATCCCCCCTTTTGGAATATGAAGGCATAAATTATCGATAATCAATCGTGTTCCGTAAGCCTTGGAAAGATGATTGATCTCAATCATTTTAGTTTTCCCTTCATCAGTAACATTAAAAAAACAATTCCCCCACAAAACTCAATGATAAAACTTAAACGCCCTGCCATATGAAAAATTTGTTCTAAAATAAATTGTCCCCCCACCAGACAAATAATAGCCAATAATATTGCAATTGGAACAACAATACTGTGTTTTGCTTGAGGAGAAAGTTCATAGGAAAGGTTGGCAACTAACAGTCCAAAAAAGGTGACGGGGCCTACTAATGCGGTGGAAATGGATACGAGAATGGAAACAAAAATAAGGACAGCTGTCGCACTTTTGTGGTAATTAACGCCAAGATTGAGAGCATTTTCACGTCCCAAAGCCAAAATATCAAGAAGATGACGTGAACGCCATCCAATCAAACTTACAATGAAGACAATGATTGTGGCAAAGCCTATTAACGGTGTATTAAATTTATTAAAATTTGCAAACATAATATCGGTTAAATTCATCATTTGGTCTGGATTTAGTTGCAATTGCATAAACATCCGTAAACTGAAAAAAAATCCGCCTAAAACAACACCGATTAAAAGCGTCAAATGAAGTCCTTTTAGGCTTCCTGAAAAGAGCCAGCGAAAAAGGCTTATTGAAAAAAGGATAAGAATGAGGGCTTCAAGAACAAGCTGTCCTTCTTCATTCAAAAAGGGCAAAGAAAGAGAGCCTACAAAATACATTAGGGCAGTCTTTATTAAAATATAAAGCTGATCAAATCCCATAATTGAAGGAGTAAGAAGACGGTTATTAACGATTGTTTGAAATAAAACCGTGGAAACGCTTATTGCATAGGCAATAAGAAGTAGAGAGGAAAGTTTTGTAAGACGAAATTTCCATGTATAAACATTGATATTCCACGTCATGTAAAGACTAATGATAGTACATGCTATGATGATAAGTGTTGTTAGTACACATATTGTTTTTCTTCTTCTATCCAAGACGCTTTCTCCAGCGTAAAAGCAGTATCATAAAAATAAAACTACCGATTACACCCATTATGGTGCTGATGGGAATTTCAAGAGAGGGATGAATGATTCGTCCTAAAAGATCACAAATCAAGACCAATCCTGCACCGCTGATGGCCACCCAAGGAGCGGTATAGCGCATATTATCTCCCATGAAACTTGAAACAATATTTGGAATAATCAACCCAACAAAAGGGATACGGCCAATGGTACAGACGACAACAGCGGTAATTGAGGCGACAATAAAAAGACCAAAAAACATGACAACACGATAATTCAATCCAAGGTTATTGGTTAAATCTTCTCCCAAACTTGCAACCGTAAAGCGATCAGCAGTACAATAGGCCAGAATACAAAGGGGAAGAGATAGCCATAAGAGTTCATATTTTCCTTCAAGAACCATCGAAAAACTGCCAAATAAGTAAGCTTGAAGAGAAGGAAGTAACATTTCATAATCTGCAATGGCATTGGTTAAAGAGCCAATAATATAGCTTAGCATAATCCCTGTAAGGGGTACAATGAGAGCAGATTTTAGAGGAATGCGTTGCAATAAAAACATAAAAAGTAAAGTGCCTGCCATGGCAAAGATTGTCGCAACGACCATTTTTCCTAAAACAGGAACATCGGGCAAAAAAATCATAATAAAAAGAATGCCAAGGGAAGCAGATTCAACGGTTCCGACGGTTGATGGCTCGACAAAGCGATTGCGTGTTAATAGTTGCATAATCATACCTGAAAGTGCAAGTGCTGCGCCTACTAAAAGGATTGCAATGGTACGAGGAAGACGCGTTTGCCAAAAAATAAGCCACGCATGGGGATCGGCTGCGAAAAGGTTAGAAGGTGAGACATCAGAATAACCAACAAAAATGCTGAGGATAGACAGGAAAATTAGAAGTGTTATGGTTATCCAGTAATTCTTCACGTTAAATCATTTTCTAACAAAATTTAATAAAAAAACAAAGGTTATTTTATAAACAACCTCTGCTTTTAAATTTTATTTATATAGCAAGCAAGCTCTTTCGTGGGCTTATTTGCTCTTTGTAAAGGCTTCATTGATCTGCTGTGCGGTTTCAATGAGTGCCGTTAAACCGCCATTTGCACGATACCAACTCCAAGAGTCCAAATAAATAATTTGGTTTTGTTTGCTTGCTGTTGTGCGGTGAACAAGCTCATTGTTGAGCAATTGTGCTGCGGATTGTCCTTCCCGTCCAATGGCTGCATCGCGATCAATCACTAACAACCAATCAGGATTGGTTTCAAGAATGAATTCAGGAGAAATGAGTTGTCCATGTTTTTGCACGGTAAGTTTATCGGTTGCAGGGGCAATTCCAAAAGCGGAGTGAAAAATATCGAAACGTGATTTTGGTCCGAAAGCACTGATTTTTCCACCAGAGGTCATGAGTATGAGCCCAGTGCCTTTTCCTTGGGTATTTTTACGGACTTCAGCAAAAGCTTCATTGATTTTTGCAATTTCCTTTTCTGCTTCTTGTGTTTTACCAAAAATTTTTCCAAGGATAGACACATTTCGTTTTATATCTTCAAGAGAATTTTCGTTTTCTACGGTTAGATCAATTGTTGGGGCTATTTTGGATAAGTCTTTATATTTTGCTTGAGTTCTGGAGGAAATAATAATCAAATCGGGTTGAAGAGTGGCAATTTTTTCATAATCTGGCTCAAAAACGGTTCCAATTCTTTCATATTTTGCATCGTCAAATTGTTGCAGATAGGAAGGTTTTTTTCCTTCAGGAAGGCCGATAACTGCTTGGATACCAAGGCGATTCATATTATCTAGCGAGGCAAGATCAAACACAACAACCTTTTGCGGAGAAGTGGGAACAGAAGTCGTGCCTGAAACATGATCAATTGTTATATTTGTCTGGGTACTCGTATTTGCAATACTCGTATGCGTCCACAAAATCGTTGCAAAACTAATTGCAACCAGTAAAACAGAAGTCATCCATTTCATATATTTTATCATCGTGATTTTATCCTTTTATCTAATATTACAAAGGTTTGCGCACTTAAAAACTTAACTTTGGTATTTTTATGCACAAAATGAAGCGTAAATAAATAACACTATGTTGTAAAGTTGACTGACATATGTTACAAACCGTTCACTTACCTCATTTTCACTTAATTCTAGTGTTTTTGCAACATTATTTAGAAAGTTTGACATATGATCAATGTATTTAAAAAGCGTACACGTTTGTACGCACTGACAACAAGTGCTTTCTTCTTTTTACAAGGTGTAGATGTTTCTATGGGGAGTGGTTGGTTCTCATCATACTTTCCTTCAGTTTCATTGCCATCATTATCATCATTTACCTCTTTAATTGGAGGGTCGAGCACAGGGGCTATAACACCACCCGGAGGAGTGGAGGTTTCTGGAAGAGCAGAACCTAGAGTCGGTAATCCTGTTGGTAGTGGTTCTGCTCAGCCTCAGCCTCAGCCTCAGGCTCAGCCTCAGGCTCAGGCTCAGGCTCAGATTGTGCCTGTTTTAAATCACATTCGACCTATTAGTGCTTGTCATTCTAGAAAGAATAATATTTTTGTTCCTGGCATGATACGGAATGTTGCAGATAGTAGTGTTCGTGTTGCGAGTGGTGCAGGTGCAGTACCTGGTGTTGCGAGTGGTGCAGGTGCAGTACCTGGTGTTGCGAGTGGTGCAGGTGCAGTACCTGGTGTTGCGAGTGGTACAGGTGCTGTGCCAGGGGTCCCAGGTTCAGGTGTCCTATCTACTCCTAGTTCAGGCGTCTTATCTACTAGGATGGAAACAGTAGTAAATGTGCCGCAAGCAGGTGTACCAGCTGGCTTTGATGGCTCATTAGCTCTTGTACAAGATACTTTATTATCAGGTAATATAGCAGGAGGAGGATTAAACACTGTAAGTCAACAAAGACCAAAGGCTATATCAGGTGTTGCGAGTGGGGCAGATACAACGAATCTGCCTGCTATTCCAGGTGTTGGTCCAGGTACTATATCAAATGGTGCTTTGAATAGTATGCCAGGTGTTCCAGGTACAGGCGGTGTATCTACTAGGAAGGCAAGAGCAACAAGAGCAGAAAATGTGGAGGCAAAAGAAGCAAAAACAGCAATAGCAAGTGGGAAGAGAGCACGTGATGGGCATGCAGGTGTGCCAAGTGGAGTAGGTGGAGAGTTAGTTAGATTACTAGATGTTCCAAGAAATGTAGATACTTGGACATTATTTAATATTCCGAAAAAAGATAGTTTAGCTGAAACATATTTTCCAGTGGGGGAAGAGGCGCTAAGAGTACAAAAAGCGAGTGCAGATGGTCTTATTGGTATGCCAGGTATATCAAGTTTTGTATTGAATTCTTTAACACCTGATAGAGCAGGTTTTTTTGTGCCTGGTGTGAGTGTATCTACACCGGTTGGTGATGGTGTTGGGGCTCTAGAATTTATAGATTCTGTGGAGGCAGGTAAAGGATTGGCTGATTTACTCAATGGTGATCAGCGAATATATGGATCTATTTCCTGTGATCAGTCGGGAGTATATGCTCTAATAGGGGGGACTATTATAGCGGATCAAGGTGAGAGCGCTGTAAATGTGGAATCTCCCCTTGATGATGGGAAAGTAGTTGTTAATTTGGACGAAGTATCCATTGAAAGTATGAATATTGGGAAAGAACTTTCTGAAAGTTTATCTGCAGTAGGTATACAGGATTATAAAGTAGGTATAGAGAACATAGGTAGTTTATATATTCATGATCCGCTTTATGTTGGTGTATATGTCGGAGATTCTGCTTCAAATATGGGTGCGGAGGTTAAATTGAAAAACTCAAATATTCAGGGTTTTTTTATTGGGCTTCGGGCTGAAGAGACTGGAAAGATCACAATGGTGGGGGGAGGAATCAGAGATGCGTATATAGGTGCTCTTGCTAGTGATAATGGGTGGATTGTTTTAGAGAATGTAGATATTAATGTTAAAAGAATCGGTTTAGTTAGTTTGGGTCCATCCGTTATCGAGATGAGGTCTGGAGCAATTACCGTGAAAGAGGGTGGAATAGGAGTTATCTCTACAAAAGAGGGGACTGTTCTACTAGACGGGACGGTTATCAATGTTGCTGAGGAACCAAAAACTACAGAAGTTGGTACTTCGGAGACGAATATAGGTTTATTGTCACTTGGAGGTACTATTTCCTTTAAAAATGGAAAACTTAGAGCTCCTAATACTATTGCATTTTTGGTAAGTGATAGCTTTAAGAATAATATCTCTGGAGCTTCTAATAGAGTAGAAGCGGAGAGTGAGGGTGGCAATGATACGCAACAGGATTCTGACGCTAATAGTGATTCTTTCGTTGGTGAGGTCATCTCTATTGAATCTAGAGATGGCGCTGTCCTTAATAATATTGGTTCCGCGTATTTTGAGGCTTTATTCCCTATAGAGAATTTTTTAGGAAGCGGTGCAGATTCTGGAAGTACTAGTGCACCATCTGGAGCTGGCGCTGGAGATTCTGCAGTGGTGGCGTCTGAGCCAGATGCAAACTCTAGAGTTGTCAACTTAATAGTTTCTGATATTCAAAATTCAACCGTTAAAGTTGAAGGTAAGTCTTATGGTGTATTTTTTGGTGATATACCTTCGAATGTGAGGAGAAAAAATGATCAAACGAGTGTGAGACAAGAAAGTGGTCAAAATGTAGGTCAAAATCTGAGAGAGGGTGGAATAAAAGATGATGGAGATAGTTTGCATGCAGTTCTTTTGAAAAATACGGTTTTCAGAGTTCCTAATGGTGTGGTCATTTATGGTAACAGTTTGGATGGGTACGTCGTTGTAAAAGATGACTCAACTCTTTCGGGTGATTTAGTGTTGAAAGCTGAAGAGGGGTCGCATTTGTCGGTTTTTGTTGAAGACTCTGTCGTCATGGGGGGAGCTCACGTTGATAAAAAATCTCAAGCTAGGCTTTTTCTATCTGGGGGATCAGAGTGGTATTTAACAAAGAATCTGCATAATAGTTTGGAAAATTCAAATACGGGTTGTGTAGATTCATGTCTTTCGTCTATGAATCTTGTAGATAGTAATGTTAGATTTTTTACTTCTTTGAAAAATGAAAATACATCTAATAAAGATATTGAGTATCGAACCCTTCGCATAGGAGATGGGGATGGAACAGTTTATAGTGCTGCTTCTGCCGCTTCTGGTGCTACAATTTACTTCAATGCAAATTTGATGCCTAGCAATACAGAAAATTCTCAAATATCTGACAGATTGTTGATTCATGGTGATGTTTCTGGAAAAACAATGGTAGTTGTGAATGATACTTCTGATGGTATATCACAAAGTCAGGATACACCTCATAGCATTTCAATTATTCAGGTTTTTGGAAATGCAGAGAGGGATTCTTTTAAGCTGAAAGGTGATTATATTACACGAGAAGGGTTACCTTATAAGTATGTTCTTCGTGCTTATGGTCCAACTACTCCTCCGAAAATGCAGTATTTTGATAAGACATTACTTAAAAATAGTAGAAGTGTTTGGGATTTTCGTTTAGAAAATGAATATTTTATACCTCTCGTTTCTGCTTATACTGCTACTGCTAATTTTCAACCTATTTTTAAGGCTAAGCCACTTGTTGCAGTTGATTCTACTGATGCTTCTACTGAAACTGCAATAAATACTAATGCTGACACTGGTGCTGGTGAAGTAAATAGTGAATCCATAACTCCTCCTGTATCTGGGGAATCTGCATCTGTAGTCTCTGTTCAAGGCAATTCACTTTTGAGATCTGAAACATCTGACGAATTTTATGAAGATGATGATGACGAAGATTTTACGGAATCTGAAACATCTGAGGTTGTAGTGCATACCTTTTTACCTGTTACTCCATCTCCATCATCTGTTACTCCTTCTTTATCCAGAAATTTGGCACCTTTAGTACCTCCAAGAGTTAATTTAAGTGGGAGATCTGATACAGGTAGAGGACCTGTAATATCTGCCGATGAAATTTTTGTAACACCTGGGGATCATATTGTATCTAAGAGGCCATCACCTATAAAATCAGCTGCTGCTATGAAGGCTGCTATGAATGCTTCTGTTCCTGTTGTTTCTGAGGTAGCTGTTATATCTTCTAATGGAGTTTCTGCTATGAAGCCTTCTACTTCTGAGATATCTGCTATATCTAATGGAGCTTCTGCTGTGCAGCCTTCTACTTCTGAGATATCTGCTATATCTTCTAATGGAGTTTCTGCTATGAAGCCTTCTGCTCCTGAGATACCTGCTATATCTAATGGAGCTTCTGCTATGCAGCCTTCTACTTCTGTGGTTTCTGAGATAGCTGTTATATCTTCTAATGGGGCTTCTGCGAATGCTTCTTCTCCTGTGGTTTCTGAGACATCTGCTGTATCTTCTAGAGCTGTTGGGCGTGTTCTTATGCTTAGTCGTACTGGTAATGGAGATGTTTCTTCTAAGGAAACGGTTTCTTCTACATGTGATGATATGAATAATGGTGAGAAGGGATCACAGACTACTTATTTGTGTAGAGATGGTAAATCGCGGACAATAACAGGGAAGACACTGAAGGTAAGTGATAAAACTCAGCATCCTATGCATGCAAAAAATCAGGATACGGTTATTAAGTTAGAGGGAGCCACAATTAGTGGTGCGGATTTTTCTGATAGCAAAAATAATGTTGATTTTAATGAAATATATGCCGTGAGTGCTGTGCTTGCAGAAGAGGGGGCAGAAGTTGTTTTGGATAATAAATCAACAATTACCTCTTCTGTGATTGGGCTTGAAGCGCAAAGTGGCGGGAAGGTTACAATGCATGCTGGAACAGTCAATGCGCGTTATGTAGGCGCTTTGGCGGGTTCTGGATCATCTGTTAATTTAAAGGATACGAAAATTAACGTAACGGGGGATTTAGCTGTGGCTGGTTTGGCGAGTCAGGCTGGTGAGGTAACTATGGACTCTGGAACGGTTATGCTGACAAATGGAGTGGCTGTGAGATCAGAAGCACGGGGACGTGTAAGATTAAACAAAGTTAATATTACTGCGAAAAAGGAAGCAGGAAAGTCGAATTCTACAGAGAAATTTGGACGTGCAGCTTTTTTGGTGAGTGATAATGCTTCTGTTGATTTTAAGAATGGAAATGTTGTTACTGATGCTCATGGTTTGTGGATTATAAAGTCTGATGATAATGTGGTTGAGACCGGCTCTTCCAGGAGAAGGAGATCTTCTGACGTTCGTCCTACTATGAATCACGTAAATATCGAGTCTTCTACTGTTAAAGTGGAAGGTGACGGAGTCTACGGCATATATTTTGATGGGGGAACACAGAAGGAAGCGAGTCAACAAAATCGAAGTCAGGATTTAACAACTGAGAAAACAAATGTTGTTAAGCGGAGTACTGTGTCCAAACAGGAAAAAACGCCTATAGGCATAACAGGGACAGTTTCGTTGAAAAAAACTGATTTTGAAGTTGCAAATGGTATAGCTATCTATGGTAATAATTCTGGTGGTCATGTTTCATTAGAAAATAAAACAACTCTTGCTGGTGACTTGTTATTAAAAGCCGAGAATGATTCGAACATATTGGTTTCAGTTGATAATTCTATTGTTACAGGCGGTGTTCGCGTTGATAAAAATTCTTATGCAAAATTAGACTTGGCTAATAATTCACAGTGGATTCTAAAAAGAAGTGCACAGAGGAATTTGGGGACTCTAGATTCAGGATGTGTGGATTCATGCATTTCTTCTGTAAGTCTTGTAAATAGTGCTATTGATTTTGCACCTTCGGAATCTGAAGGAAAATATCAGACTCTCCATATTGGAAATGGGAAAGGAACTGTTTATGCGGCACAGGGTAATGCTGTAATTCATCTCAATGCACGTTTAAATCCTCGTGATCGGAGTGATCAGCAAGTCACTGATCGGCTTGTCATTCATGGTGATGTTTCTGGAAAAACAAAAATACATGTACGAGGTGATGCGGGCAATGTAGGAGATGGTAAAGCGAATGCCAAGATTGCTCATACTGTTTCAATTATTCAGGTCTATGGTCAAGCGAAGAAAGACTCTTTCCAACTCGATGGCAATTATGTTGCACTGAGAAACTCACCTTACAAATACACCCTTCGTGCTTATGCTCCAGAAGCGACTTCGAAACAGGAGCATGTTCAGCAGAAATTTGTTAAGGATGGTGGAGAATTTTGGAATTTCCGTTTAGAAAATCAGTATGTTAAGTCTGTTGGATCTGCTGCCCTTCCTGAACAATTTGTAAGGTCTGTTGTTCCACAGGTTCCAACTTATCTCAGCTTGCCTAATAGTGTATTCCACGCTGGTTTAATGGATATTAGCAATCAAAATAAGCAATTGGAGACGTTGCGGATGACTTCTACAGGAATGGTAGAGGTTCGTGAAAATCCCGCTTTATACTTGCGCGGCTATGGTGGAAGTTACCGTTATGCTTCAGATCTTTCCGCACTTGAATATGGTTACGGAGGTGATCTTAGTTATAATGGTGTAGAGGCAGGTGTTTTGCTGCAAACTATTGAAAATGCTGACAGTGCTATATCCTTTGGCGTTATGGGAACTTATGGAAAACTTTCTCTGCAGCCTGTGAATGTTGAGTACAGTCAGAAGAGTGCATTTGATAAATGGACTGCTACGGTATATGGTAGCATGCAGCATAATGTTGGCTTCTATGTCGATGGTCTTTTATCCTATGGTCTGTTCAAAGGTGATGTTCTCACCCTTGCACGGGGTAAAACAGCAACATTAAAAGGTAATCCTTTGAGTGTTTCTTTAGCTGGTGGTCAGACAATTATGACAGGATATAAGGGCTTTGTCTTTGATCCGCAGGTTCAGGTTGTGTATCAACATCTCCGGTTTGATAAGGCCCGTGATATCGACAATTTTAATATTGAAATGGGTAACCTTAATCAGTGGGTAGCACGTGTTGGTGGACGTTTAACCAAGATTCCTACAGGTTCTGAAGGCGTGGATGCTGTTGCTTTCTATGGTAAGCTTTATCTTGCTCATGGTTTTGAAGGAAAACAGTCTGTGCATTTCAATGATGCTTTCAAGTTAGGAGCTTTTGGTTCTTCTCTAGAGGCTGGATTAGGTTTTAATGCCAAATTGTTGCCACAGTTCTCTCTGCATGCTGATATTCTCTATCAACATAAGCTTAATAAGGCTGGTTTTTCGGGAACAAGTTTTTCCGGAGGAATACGTTACCAGTTTTAATATAAGGTACACTATGTACCTTTTTAGAAAAGGCAGCACATTGTGCTGCCTTTTTTCTTTGTAACAACTTGTGTTGTCTTTAAAAGATTTTCGTCTTCTTGATTGAGCAAAAAAAAACATAGTTTGTTTTGTGTGTGAGAGCACTTTTCTCCGCTAAAGCGAATTTTCTTAAAATTTATGCTGCTACTGATGTGATTTTGATGTTTTCTAAAGCTCGTTTTTGAGAGTTTGTTTTTTACGGATTTAAATCATTGTTTCATTCATCTCCTTGTGGATTAATTTTTAAAGTTCACAAGGCTAGATTGTGTTTTTAATTAATTGCACGCACTGGTTTCATTTTTTCTTTACACGAAATACAGAATGCATTATACACTTATAAAGTGTGTTTTGTTGTTATTCTCTTATAGATGGTTTTTAGCGTAGAGCTTTTGCCAAATTTATTGGGATAATTCATTGCACAGTTCAAATAAGCATGAGGCATGTTCTTTTGTTACACTTTTCGTATTTTTGAGGTGTGCAAGGGGGTGTTTTGTAAGTGCTTTTGTTTTTAATGAGAGGGGAAGGAAAGTTTCGAGGGAACTATGATTAAAGTTTTTAGAAATCATGTATGTTTATGTGCTTGTACAACAGCTATCCTCTCTTTGCTTCAAAATGGAAGAGAAGTGTATGCGGCTGCAGAGGGGAACGGTAAACCTTATGTTATAACTGTTACTCCGATTAACGGTATTAGTGTTACTTCTGGTTCTCATCTTAGTGGGAATAATGTGCATAAGTCTCCTCTTAGTGGAGAGAGTGGGCAGAATAATCATTATATTTTTTATCAGATTCCTGTTGGCAATAACGATGAGGGTATTCGTGGGGGAAGTGATTATCGTGGGTTGAGTGGAATGGAGGGATCGAATAATGGTCATATAGATAACTCTGTTAAAGATGCAGGCTTTGATGAAAGAGGTATAAAGCGTGGGTTTTATTACTATAATGGGTTGTATTATATATGCGATAATTGCGGGGAGTCTAAAGGGAAGCCTAAAATTGATAATAAATCTTATAAGATTACGAATGAAAACGTTTCCAATTATCCTGAAAATCCTACTGCTATAACGGTGAAAGGAATAGGTACAGAAGTTCGCGGGAAGGGTGTAACGGTTAGTAGTCAAGTTGCTGATAAAACTTTTCTAGTAGGGGTGCATGTATTAGAGAACGGTAAGATTGTTTTGGAAGATCCGATTATCAAAGGCACAGTTATAGCCCTTCGTGCGAGTGATGGCGTGATTGAGATAAAAAATGGAAAGATTGAGGGAAGCCATGAGGGTGTTGATGCAGCAGAGAAATCGTTTGTTCTTTTAGAAGATACAGAAATTAAGACCGCTAATGGGAATGCAAGTCTTTTAAGTTATGATCATTCAGAAATTTGGATGTCAGGTGGATCAGTTGATTTTATGAACAGTCATGGGATTTTTTCGATGTTAGGTGGAAAAGTAAATCTCGAGAATGTTAAAATTACTGGGAAGGGTAAAGAAAAAAATTCGGATAATCATGCAGTTTTGCGTACGGATTTAGGGGGGGCTGTTAATTTAGAGGGTACTATTGTTAGTACTGGTGGGGGTGTCCATGGCATATTATTAGAAAATAAAGTTAATTCTATTCCTCTTCAGGAAGTTAAAGATTTATCAAATGAAGATTCTGATTCAAAGATTCCTGTGACTGAAGTTAATATGAAATCCTCTTCTGTTACCGTAAAGGGTAAGGGATCTTATGGTATCTATTTTCGGGGAGAGAAGCCATGGAGCGAAGGTGGAGGTAAAAAAGAAGAGATTTCATTAGAGGAAGAAAAAGCTCCACCACGATTAGAAGTTGTTAATTTGGATAAAACAGAGTTTTCTGTTTTAGACGATGCGGCTCTTTATGGTAAAAACATGATTTCTGGTGCGGTGGGGTTGGTACACAGCACTCTTCGTTCAGGGAATTTTTTATTAAAAGCTGAGGAAGGTGCTTCTATAACAGTTTTGGCGGATGCTTCTACTCTTGAGGGTCGCACACACGTTGATAAAGACTCTAATGCTGAGCTTTATTTGGGAGGCCGTTCTAAATGGATTTTACAACAACCGTTGCAAAAAGATCAACACGAGGCTGCACATGATTCTTCTATTTCACTCGTGAGTCTTATGGATGAGAGCTCTATTAATTTTAAAAGACACGAATCTTCTTCTGTTGATGATTATCAAACCCTTCGTATTGGAAAGGGAAAGGGTGAAGTTTATAGAGTACGGGATGGTGCCTCTATTTCCCTTAATACATATCTGAATAGTGGTGGTGCTCTTAATCATCAAAAGACGGATCGTGTTTTAATTCATGGTGATGTTTCGGGAAAAACAAAGCTCCAAGTGCATGGAGTTGCAGGAAGTCCAGGAGGATATACGGGAAAGGGGGGGAATGCTGAAGGTATTTCAGTCATTCAGGTTTCTGGACAAGCAAAGCAAGATTCTTTTCAGTTGGAAGGTGGTTATGTAGCCTTAAACGAATTACCTTATCAGTATAAGCTTTATAGTTATGGTCCAGAATCTGAGTTTGGAAAAGCAAGTATGGATCAGAGATTAGTTGAAGGTAACGGGGAATTTTGGGATTTTCGCCTTGAAAGTAGGTCTATAGATTCTGATGTTCAACCTAAACCAGATCCTTCTCCTAAGCCAATTCCGGGACCAGAACCTTCTCCAGAACCAGCTCCGGAGCCTCATCCTCGTCCTAAGCCGGGCGTTAAGGCTGTTGTTCCGCAGGTTCCGACTTATCTCCTTTTGCCTAATGTCTTACGTCATATTGGTTTGATGAATGTTAACAATCAAAATAAGCGGTTAGAAGCTTTGCGTATTACTTCTGGGGGCTTATTAGAAAGTCGTGAAAATCCTCTCTTTTTTGTGAGCGGTTATGGCGGCAATCATCGTTATACTTCAAATCTTTCCACGCTTGAATATGGTTATGGCGGCGAGTTTGATTATAATGCACTAGAGGCAGGTGTTTTGCTGAAAGCAATCGAAAATATGTATGGTTCCACTTCTTTTGGAGTTATCGGGGCTTACGAGAGATTTTCTTTGCAACCTTTGAATGTTGAGCAGAGTCAAAAAAGTACATTTGATAAATGGTCAGTTACGGCATATGGTGGTATGCAGCATGATGCAGGTTTTTACGTTGATGGTCTTGTGTCTTACGGCTTGTTTAAAGGTGATGTTCTAACAACTGCACGTGGCAAGACGGCAACATTAAAGGGTTTCCCTTTAAGTGCTTCATTGACTGCTGGTAAAACGTTTATGGTGGGGGAGGACGGTTTTGTTTTTGATCCGCAAGTTCAGGTTGTTTATCAATATCTTCAATTTAATAAGGTGCGTGATGTGGATGGCTTTGATATTGATTTAGGAAAGCTTCATCAATGGATAGGGCGTGTTGGGGGGCGTTTAACAAAGAGGCTGGTCGTTACTGATGAGGCTCAAGTTATTTCTTTCTATGGCAAGCTTCATCTTGCTCATGGTTTTGAAGGAAAACAATTTGTGCATTTTAAAGATGCTTTCCAGCTAGGTGCTTTTGGTTCTTCATTAGAAACAGGATTAGGTTTTAATGCCCAATTGTCTCAAAAATTTGCGCTTTACGGCGATTTGGTTTATCAGCACAAACTAACGAAAGCTGGTTTTTCTGGAACAAGTTTTTCAGGTGGATTGCGTTATCATTTCTAGTGTTGTTCCTGTTTTTGATTAATCTTTCAAAAAGCCACAAGTTGTACTTGTGGCTTTTCTCATTATCTATTCATCTTGTGTTATAGCATTTTTACGAGAGTATGACTTTGCATATCTTTAACATGCTTTTAGGTTGGACTTCTTTCGTTTTTTTGAAAAGTCTGAAGAGTTTGTACGTTATTGTTTCAAAATGCGTATTTCAGAGTGATTATTATACTATTTATAATATTTTGATTTATAAAGATATTTTTTAATTTAGGGCGCTGAAATATTTTCAATGCTCTTATGATGAATCCATAAAAAGCATTCCTTTGTCTATTATATGTAAAATTGGCAGGTGGATAATCGTTTAAGAAAGGAGTCAATATAATTTGGGGGATTATGTTAAGAGGAGAGGATTTACAATATTAGAAATTGGCAAAGACAAAGATGCTACTCAGGCGCAATGAGGGCTGTATCCGATAAACTTGATATTATATCTGCTGTCGTTATGAAATGGAGATGGAAATATGAGATATATCTGAGAAAATTGGTGGATTAGAAACATAAATAACGTATTATTTTTTGAAAATGCGTTTTCTTTAAAGAATGTGATAAATAAAAAGATAAAATTATATGTCATTTTCACCTTTTAGATACGGCTCTGAATATTTTAAAATGTTGAAAAGAGATGGTAAAAATCGGAACAGATTTTAATTTTTACACTTTCCTCCTCTTTCTAAATTAGTTCGTATTTCCATAAATACTGCCTAAAACAGCTGTATGTGATAGCTTTGCTTCCCAATTTTGGCATATATTCAGTTTTGTCTGCTTACGAGTGCCCATTGTTTCAATATAATATTTATCTCGAATATTAATTATACACGCTTTGGGTATTGATTAAACAACAGTTAAAATAGGCATTCTTAATGTACAAAAATTCCTTAAAGCTGCTTTTAAATAACAACTTTAAAGATGATTTTCCTCTAATTTTTCAGTTATATTTTTGCAAATCCCTTATAAAAAAATAGATTTAGACTGTATTTTTAGTAACTTTTAAATTCCATATTTACATAAAACACAAAAAGCATTAATAAGATCTGCGCAGTTAATCCAAAACGTATTAATTTTTTCTCTTTGTTAAGTTTTTTGATACATTACGTATTACTTTTATGGGCAAAATTATGGTGTAATTATGGTCAATCTATTTAAAAATCGTTTTTCCTTATGTACTTTTACAACAGCATTTCTTTTTTGTGCACACAATGTTGATGCTACGGTTCAAGGTGGTGCTGTTGTTAATACTGGGGTACAAGATCGTTCTGGCGTTAATGGTAAGACACAAAATAATCAGGATCAATTTTCATGTAGTATGAATAGTGAATTTTATCGGTGTAATGATGGTAAAAAACACTACTTTTACAATAAAAATTATCAAAAAACTGATGAAAATACGAATGAAACTGTTGCTATACAAGCATCTGGAAGAAAAACGCTTCTCTTAGGGAAAAATATAACTGTTAAGGATGCTTCAAGTGCTGTTATTTCAAAAGAAAGTTTTTGGAAGTATGGGGTCGTGGCGAGTGAATATGGACAAGTGATTATAGAAAGAGGAGAGATTAACTTTACAAAGGGTATCGGAGTTAAAATAAAAAATTGGGGACAGGTCGATTTAAGGAGTAGTTCTATTACCGAACAAGGTAGTCAGGGGATGGGTATAGATGACCATAATGAAAATTCAGCTTTTCATGCGTCTAATGGGTTTATCCATTTTGAGAAAGGTAAAGTTAATCTAGCCAATGCTCATGGTTTTTCAATGCATGGGAATAATATCGATGGGAAGGGTGTCTTTATAACTATCGTGGATTCTACGGTTTTGGTAGAAAGTAATACGTCTTATGGGTTGCGTTTTTGGGAGGGACTAGGAGACAGAAATGAGGAAATGAAAGATCACGAGTATCCCTATTCTTTTTATATTTTTGCGGGTGAGGAAGAGATGTTCGGAAGTCTTCCAAAAACGAACTTACCCGTACGAGGGATTGTTGACTTGACAAGAACCTCTTTTACAGTTCCAAAGAGTGCGGCTATTTATAGCAGAGGATCTGGTGGTGTTGTTAGGCTGTTGGATAATTCCAAACTTTCTGGAGATTTATTACTGAAGGTTGAGGATGGCTCTTTTGTGAAGGTTTCAGTGGATGCTTCTACACTTGTAGGGGGGACACATGTTGATGAAAGTTCTTCTGCTGAATTTCGGTTGAGAGGTGATTCAAAATGGATTTTATCACGACCGAAAAATAAAAATTTGCAAGTTCCTAGTTCTATAGGTGTTTCATCAATTTCATTAATACATCTTATTGATAGTTCTATTATTTTTGAACAACCAGAAACTAACATAGTTGATGGCTATCAAACCCTTCGTGTTGGGAGAGGAACAGGTGAAGTTTATAAAGCACAGGGTAATGCACATCTTTATCTCAACACTTATTTGAATAAGGGGGGGGCTCTTCAGAATCAAAAAACGGATCGTTTTTTAATCCATGGTGATATTGAAGGAAAAACGATAGTACATGTGCATGGTGTTTCAGGAAGTCCAGGAGGTGGTACGGAGCGTTATGGAAATGACAAAGGTATCTCGATTATTCAGGTTTCTGGAGTAGCGGAGAAAGATTCTTTCTTGTTGGATGGTGATTATATTGCATTGGACGGTCTACCTTACCAATATAGGCTTCATGCTTATGGCCCAAACTCTGAATTAGGAAGAGCGAGTGCGTCTCAAAGATTAGTCGAAGGTGAAGGAGATTTTTGGGATTTCCGCCTCGAAAATGGATTTATTGATTCTGATACTACATTTAGATTAACTCAGAGTTCTAAACTTAGTTTAGGTGGTGAGCATCATTCTAGGCAAGGCGTTAAGGTTGTTGTGCCTCAGGTTCCAACTTATCTGCTTTTGCCAAATAGTTTATTCCATGCTGGTTTAATGGATATCAGCAATCAAAACAAGCAGTTAGAGACAGTACGGACTAATCCTAGTGGAATGTTGGAAATTCGTGAAAATCCTGCTTCATTTTTGCGTGGCTATGGTGGAAGTTATCGTTATGCCTCAGATTTATCTGCGCTTGAATATGGTTATGGGGGAGATCTAGGGTACTATGCACTAGAGACAGGTGTTTTGCTACAAACTGTTGAAAATGTTGACAGTGTTATATCCTTTGGGGTGATGGGGTCTTATGGAAAGCTTTCTCTACAACCTCGAGATGTTGCACAAAGCCAAAAAAGTACATTTGATAAATGGACTGCTACAGTTTATGGCAGTATGCAGCATGATGTAGGATTCTATGTTGATGGTTTGTTATCTTATGGTCTGTTTAAGGGAGACGTTCTGACAACTGCGCGGGGTAAAACGGCAACATTGAAGGGTAACCCTTTAAGTGTTTCCTTGATGAGTGGTCAGAAAATTGCCACAGGATATGAAGGTGTTGTTTTTGATCCACAGGTTCAGGTTGTTTATCAGCATCTTCAATTTAATGAGGCCCGCGATATTGATAATTTTAATATTGAGATGGATAAACTTGATCAATTGATGGTGCGTATGGGTGGTCGCTTGATAAAGACTCTTACTGCGTCTGAAAAAGATCGTGATGTTTCTTTTTATGGAAAGATTCATTTTGCCCATGATTTTGGAAAAGAAAGGTCTGTGCGCTTTAAAGATTCTTTCCAGTTAGGGGCTTTTGGTTCTTCTCTAGAGGCTGGATTAGGTCTTAATGCTCGCTTGTCTCAAAAATTTGCGCTTCATGGTGATTTGGTTTATCAGCATAAGTTGAGTAAAGGTGGTTTTTCTGGAATCAGTTTTTCTGGTGGATTGCGCTATCGTTTTTAGGATGATCACCTTGAGGTAAGTTGTTTAAAAAACCACAAGCATAGCTTGTGGTTTTTTATTATTTGTTTGCAACTTTTTAAATAAGTTTTTTAAAAAAATGTTTTTTTGCATGAGCAAGTTTGTTTCTTTTTAGAAACGAGATAAGGCTTTCTGGTTTGCAGTTTTTGCTTCTTATGCTGTTTTTCTTCTTTGAGTTTATTTTTATTAAATTCTCTTGAAATCACTGCTTTGGGGTGGAATTTTTATTTCTATCTATATTTTTACGCGTTTTTATAAATAATACAATTTTAAATTGTGATATTTTGGGATTCTGGCTTTACATAAAATATAGGGTGGATATATAAAATACAAAACGTATTTTAATTATCACGCGTAACCAAAGTTATTAAACAGAACGCGTGTTTTTTGTTTTTAGAGAAGGGGAAGAAAGTTTGTAGAAAATTATGTTTAAAAATCATCTCTCTTTATATCATTTTACAACGGTTATTTTTTTCTTTGTATACAATACTGATGCAGGTGAGATTTCTTCTGAGAAGAAGCCATATTCATGTAACGAAAGTGCCTCATTTTATCGCTGTAATGATGGTAAAACGCATGAAATTACCAAGAAAACTTATCAACTTACGGGTGAAAGTTCTTATGCTGCCATAGAGGCATCAGGGAAAAATACAGTCATTGAGGGAGAGGCTATAATCATTAATGGTGTTTCGAATGCACATGGACATTCAGAAACAAACGCTTGGACAACAGCTGTAAAGTCCTCAAATGGGGGAGGCGTTGCTCTATTTGATTCCATGTTAAATAACGTGTCGATAGGGGCCGATATTAATGATGAGGGAGCTTTTGAAATGCAGGATGGGGTGATTAAAGCAACCAGAATGGGGATCAGTGTTGGGGGTAAAGGGTCGTTTGTTTCTTTGACCAAGACAGAGATTAAGACATCTTCTGATGCGATAGGTCTTTTGAGTCATAATGGTGCAAAAATTTATATGAAAGGAGGAAAAATTGATTTTGCTGATGGTATTGGTGTTCAAACAGGAGGAGATGGAGAAATTAATTTAGAGGGCGTTTCTATTACTGGGAGGGGGAAACAGGAAACAAATACAGATAATCATCGTGAAGGTTCTGCTTTTAGTATGCTTCAGGGGAAAGGCTCTCTTAATTTCCAGAAGGGAAACGTTAATGTCGACAATGTTCATGGCATTGTAGTGCAGGGGAATAACCATAATGCTGCTCATATAAAATATTCCAATGTTTTTGTGAGAGGGAATGGATTTAATGGCATGCACTTTTTTTGGGAAGCTGTCTTAAATGATAAAAAAACAATTATACCTGGAAAAGGGACTGTCCATTTGACAAAGACAACTTTTATGGCTCCAGAAAGTACGGCTATTTATAGTCGAGAATTCGAAAGTTCTGTTAAACTCTTACAAAATTCAAAAATTTCTGGAGATTCACTCCTGAAAGCTGTTGAGCGTTCTAATGTAAAGATTGAGGCTGATGCTTCTACCCTTGTAGGAGGCGCACATGTTGATGAAAGTTCTACAGCTAAGATAGATTTAAAAAATGGTTCAAAGTGGATTTTATCGCGACCAAAATATGACAAATTGCAAAATTCTGATGCTTCTGGTTCTAGGTTAAAAGATTATTCTTCTATTTCATCGGTTAATCTTACGGATAGTTCTCTTGTTTTTGAAGAATTAAAATCTAAAAAAACAAATGGTTATCAGACACTTCTCATTGGAAAAGGATTTGGGACTGTCTATAAAGCGCACGGTGATGTGAATCTTTATCTTAATGCATATTTGGATAAAGGCGGAGCTCTGCAAGAGCAAAAAACTGACCGGCTTTTAATCAATGGTGATCTTGAAGGAAAAACAACAGTTCATGTTTATAAGATTCCTGGAAGTTCAGGGGCATTGACGGGAGATGGTGGTAATAATCAGGGGATTTCCATTATTCAGGTTTATGGAAAAGCCATGGAAGATTCTTTTCAGTTAAAGGGGGGGTATGTCACACTTGAAGCCTCCCCCTATCAGTATCATCTTAAGAGTTATGGTCCAGGCTCTTCTTTAGGGGCGGCAGATTCCAATCAAAGAGTGCTTAAAAACTCTGGAACATTTTGGGATTTCCGACTTGAAAGTCAATTTGTTGATTCCACTAAAGTTTTTCCTGTTCTTGATTTGGTTGTCCCCCCTTCTTCTGATGATATTCCTTCTTTTTCTAAAATTCATCCTAATATTACTGGAGGTGAGGATGGTTCTATTGATTCTAACTCTCAGCAAAAGTCTCAGGAGCCAAGTCTTTCTTCTCCTGTAGATTCTCCTGATAGGGATTCCCATCTTACGACCACACCTAATGTATCTGATGTTTTTGTACTTGAGATCCCCAATCCTCTTTCCTCTCTTGCACCTGTTGTTCCCGCTATTGCTGAATCTAATCCAGTTTCTCCACCTGCATCTGGTTCACCTGTTCCGTCATCTGTTTCATCCACTCCTTCTGTTGTTTCCCCAGTTGCATCTGGTTCACCTGTTCCGTCATCTGTTTCATCCACTCCTTCTGTTGTTTCCCCAGTTGCATCTGGTTCACCTGTTCCGTCATCTGTTTCACCCACTCCTTCTGTTGTTTCCCCAGTTGCATCTGGTTCTTCTGTTCCGCCATCTGTTTCACCCACTCCTTCTGTTGTTTCCCCAGTTGCATCTGGTTCACCTGTTCCGCCGCATGTTTCACCCACTCCTTCTGTTGTTTCCCCAGTTGCATCTGGTTCACCTGTTCCGTCATCTGTTTCATCCACTCCTTCTGTTGTTTCCCCAGTTGCATCTGGTTCACCTGTTCCGTCATCTGTTTCACCCACTCCTTCTGTTGTTTCCCCAGTTGCATCTGGTTCTTCTGTTCCGCCATCTGTTTCACCCACTCCTTTTGTTGTTACTCCACCTGCGTCTGGTTCTTCTGTTCCGGCATCTGTTTTTGAGCCTTCTTCTCATTTTGAGCCAAATGTGAGAGTCGTTGTTCCACAGGTTTTGACTTATATTCTTGTGCCAAATACCTTATTTTATGCTGGATTGATGGATATCAGTAATCAAAGCAAGCAGTTGCAAGCGCTGCGAACTGTTCCTGGTCGGTTGTTGAAAAATGATGAAAATCCCGCTTTGTTTTTGCGCGGTTACGGTGGACATCATCATTATACTTCAAATTTGTCTGCATTTAAATATGGTGATTATGGCGGTGAGCTTGATTATAATGCACTAGAGGCAGGTATTTTACTCAAGAAAATCGAAAGTGCATACAGTACGACATCTTTTGGGATTATGGGAAATTATGGCAAGCTTTCTTTGCAGCCTCGAAAGGTTAAACAAAGTCAAGAAAGTATATTTGATAAATGGACAATAACAGCATATGGAAGCATGCAGCATGATACGGGTCTCTATATGGATGGTCTCTTCTCTTATGGTTTGTTTAATGGAAATGTTCTCACACTTGAGCGAGGTAAAACGGCTGCATTGAGAGGGAAGCCCCTAAGTGTTTCTTTAATTGCTGGTAAAACGTTTATGATAGGCAGCCGATATTTTATTTTTGAACCACAGGTTCAGTTTGTTTATCAAAATCTCCAGTTTCATAAGACTCGTGATATTGATAATTTTAATATTGATATGCGAAGTCCAGATCATTGGGGGATGCGTATTGGTGGGTATTTAACGAAGACACTTACATTTACTAAAGATAAAGATGCACATGTTCTCTCATTCTATGGTAAGCTTCATTTCATTCGTAGTTTTGATGATAAACAATTTGTATATTTTAAAGATGCCTTCCAGCTTGGTTCCTTTGGGACTTCTTTAGAAGCTGGATTTGGTGTTTTTTCGCAATTATCTCCCAAAATTATTTTTCATAGCGATCTGATTTATCAGCATAAATTTACGAGTGACGGCTTTTCCGGAACGCATTTTTCTGGTGGATTAAGTTATCATTTTTAATTGTATTTTTCTTTAATACATCCTTTGTGAAAGACATAAGCACAAAACATAGTTTTGTTGTGTCGTTTTTCTGATTTTTGACTTTACATATAATACAAAACAAATTATATGTAACGGTACATAATAAGTAGATGAACTAGGTGTGTCTTTTCAGTTTTTTATGAATAAAATAAAGGAAGTTTAGACTAAATTATGATTAAAGTACTAAAACGCTATGTGTGTGTTCTCTTACGACCTCTATTTCTTTCTTCGTGCACAATATAGATGTGAGTGCAGAAGATTATAACCCCTCGTGTAATTCTCTTTTTAAGTCGTATTCGTGTGATACAGTTGATGCTTCTCGTACTTTTGGAAGTCGTAATAAGTTATATATGAGTGGATTGGATAGGAGGACTACAGGTGTTATTTTTACAATACGAGCTCATAACATAGTTATTAAGCCGCAAAAAAGTAAAGGGGAAAAAGGCTTTCAGGAACTGATGGAATTTTAGAATTAAAGAGATCTGAGAAGATTACATCAGCAGTGATTGTGTCAAAAGATAATAAAACTTCTTTTAAAAAGAGTTCTATTACAGGAAATGGCGAAAAGAAAAGTGGTAGAAATGCTACGTTATCTCAATCTGTGTTTGGTGTGAAGCAGGGTGGTTCTTTCCTTTGATGAAGGTAAGATTCAGGTTTCTGCTGTTCATGGTATAGAGGCAAGTGTCTTGCTCAATGCGATTGAGGATACACATCACACTTTGAGCTTTGGAATAATGGAGAATAATGGAAAAAAACTTTCTACAACCTCAAGATGTTAAAGAAAGCAAAAAAGTACATTTGATAAATGGTCTATTACAGTATATGGCAGCATGCAGCATGATACAGGCTTTTATATAGATGTCCTTTTTTCCTATGGTTTATTTAAAGGGGATGTTCTCACGCAAGCAAGAGGCAAGACAGCAACATTGAAGGAAACACCTTTGAGTGCTTCATTGATTGCGGGCAAGTCATTTACGACAGGGCATAAAGGGGTTATTTTTGATCCGCAGGTTTAGGTTATTTATCAAAATGTGCGGTTTGATAAGGCGTCTGATATTGATGGTTTTGATATTGAGATGGGAAAACTTGATTTATGGGTGATGCGTGTTGGTGGTCTTTAAGAAAGATGCTTGCTGCTTCTGAAGAGGCTCTTGTTGTTTCTTTCAATTGCGAGCTTCAGCTTGCCATTAGTTTTAGAGGAAAACAACGTGTGCGGTTTGGAGATGAATTCCAATAAGGGCTTTTGGCTCTTCTCTAGAAACTGGAATGGGATTGAAGGCTCAGTTGTCTTCAAACTTTGCTTTGCATGGAGATGTAACTTATCAGCATTGCCTTAGAAAAGGTGGTTTTTCAGGGATTATTTTTTTCAGGCGGTTTATACTATCGTTTTTAGGTGCCTATGAAATATAGAGTAATTTTTACATAAGTTATAGAGTGTTTTTGAAGTATAAAGTGATTATTTAAGTTTTATACTTGCTATTTTTAGTGTGTTTAACTTAATGTTATGGGGGATGTTTTTTATTTTTAACTAACAGGGGGAGAAAGGCAAATTGGGAATAAAGTTATGGTTAATGTATTAAGCGGGTATAGATTTTTATTTATTACAACGGCTATTGTTTCTTTTTTGCCAATCGTGAGTGTTAATGCGAATCCTAATAATTTAGGAACTTCCTGTAATGTATCAGGGAGTTTTTTTACATATAGCGATAGTAAAAAACATACGATAAGTAATAAAAATTATACTCCTTCTGTCTCTTCTCTAGATGATTTTATTGCTGTCTTCTCTATAGAAAAAGAGGGAACTGTTTTAAATTTATTAGAGACAAATATTATCTCGCATAGGCCAAAGCAGTCATTTTTATATAGTGCATCTGTAAAAGATGATGGCAAGCTTGTTCTAACCAATTCAAATATTAAGGATATGTCCGGTTTTCGTGTTCAGAACGGGCAAGTTGTGATGAATAGAGGGAAGATTGAAGGTAGTTTGCAAGCTGTATGTGCAGAAGGAAAAAAAACCGATATTGCTTTAGTGAGCGTAAATATTGATATTGTATCAGATAATTTGAATGCAAAAGGGATTGGATTTGTTAGTAGTTCTGATGCATTCATTAGGATGTCAGGCAGTACTATTACTTTTAATGAGATTGGTGCGTTTTCAACACAATTTGGGGGAAAATATCTTATTGATACAACCAATATTCAGGGAAAAGGTAAGAAACACACGATTGTAGTTGATAATGAAAGTATTGATGAATTTCCAAGAGCTTTTGACATATCACAGGGTGGTAATGTTCAATTACGTGGTGATTTTATTCAGCTCACTGATATGCATGGCTTCTTGATTACGAATTTTGCAGGTTATGCAGATGCTGAAGGTAAATTGGTTCAAGAATACGCTTCATCAAATGAGTTTAAAAAGACAAATATTAAGATTGAAGGAACAGAAATTTCTGTTCAGGGTGAGGGAGTATACGGTCTGTATTTTTATGGATTAGGTCCAGATGTATGGGGTGATATGTTTAAGGTAGGGAGTGAAAAACTTTCAAAAGTAGAAAAAATTGTTTGGGGTGAAGCATCTTTGCATTTGTCACAGACAACTTTTTCAGTTCCTGATGGTATTGCCATTTATAGTACGGGAGATGATATTTATGGAGCTGAAGCTACCATTGAATTAACAGAAAGGACAAAGATCTCTGGTGATTTATTGTTAAAGGCTCAAAATAATTCTTCTCTATTGGTGAAAGCAAAGAATTCTACCCTTACAGGGGGTATTCGTGTTGAGGATGTATCAACTGTTCACTTAGAATTAACACATGGCTCTGCATGGTATCTCACCAAAAGGAAACATACAGATTTACAGGAATCTCTTCCTGTAGATTCATTACTTTCGTCTATAAGCATTTCTGATAGCACAATTTTTTTTGATAAATTTATATCTCAAGATTATCAAACGCTATATATTGGAAAAGTATATATTGAGAAAGGAAGTAATCTAAATGACATAAATCCAATAGAGGGGATACAATATGATAAAGAAGCCTATAATGCAAAGGGAAATGTGCAGATTAAGATGAGTGCGTTTGTGAATAATGACGGCTCGTTTAATCCTCAAAAAACTGATCGTATTTTGATCTACGGGAATGTTTTGGGAAGTACACTGCTCATGATGGAGAAATTTTCCAAAACCTTAGAAGGAGAAGCTGGCAATAAAGGAAGTCAAAGTATTTCACTTGTTCAAGTTGCTGGGACAGCAGAGGAAAGTTCTTTTAAGTTAGCCAATAGTTATACTACGGTGAATGGATTTCCTTATCAATATAAACTTCGTGTCTATGGTCCAAGTTCTTCTTCTGGAAATGCAGATCCAAAGAATAGATTGGTTGTTGGAGAAGGGGATTTTTGGGATTTTCGTCTCGAAAGTGTTTATATTGGTCCTGAATTAGATTCTTCTGAAACTGCTTCTAAGCCAACGTCTACAGTTTTACCTCCTCAATCTGAAGAAGAGACGGTTCCTTCTAAACGACCAACAGAGACTATTTCACCTGAACAACCCCCTTCTGTTGAGCCTCCACTTATACCATCTACACCTTCTTTGCCTGAGGGATCTGAACCGTCTGAAACATTTATCCCTACGGATTCGACGCTGACTCCTTCTGCACCAGTTCCGTCTCCCTCTGTACCAACAGTTCCAGAAAATCCTTCTGCTGTGCCTATGCCTGCACCATTTGTTCCAGTTGAGACTTCTACGGATGAGGTTATGCCATCTAAGCCATCTGTTCCGGTATCACCTTCATCTACAGATTCTGTTTCTCCTCCTTCTACCCCTGTTGAACCAAAGCCATCTGGGGATTCTGCCCCTATTAATCCTTCGTTTAATCTCCAAATTAGAGCTGTTGTTCCACAGGTTCCAACTTATCTTCTTTTGCCAAATGCCTTATTTCATGCTGGTTTAGTGGATATGATCACGCAAAATAAGACGTTGGAGACAATGCGGAATGCTTTTCATTCTTCTTGGAAAGAGAATGAAAAGACAGCCTTTTTTCTGCGTGCTTATGGGGGGAGCCATCATTATGCTTCCAATTTATCTGCTTTTGAATATGGCTATGGTGCTGAGCTCGATTATAACGCACTTGAAGCAGGTGTTTTGTTAAACGAGATTGAGAGTTTATATGGTCGTACATTCTTTGGAGTTTTAGGGAACTATGGAAATCTTTCTCTACACCCTCAGGATGTTGAACAAAGCAAAAAAAGCGCATTTAATAAATGGTCTGTTGC
>NZ_JBHIRB010000017.1:0-31412 GCF_042196845.1 Bartonella sp. AA9NXGY | reverse complement strand
TCTTCAGTACGAAAATTGATAATATCATTATATTTATCAACTAATTCTACAACATCATCTAAGGTATAGGTTTTCATCAATTATCCTCCATAAATTATTTTATAAGTTTCTTTTTTCTCTTTTCATCAACCGTAGAGAATTACTGCCGGTGCTCCTGTCCCCATCTGTCAAAATCTATCCCTATGATACTCCATTTCATGTCGATTATTCCTCCTAAATTATTGTTTGTTCTCTATACCCTTTAGCACGTTCCTTCCAATATTCCTCTCTCCAATTACCAAACTTGTCTCTCTCTATAAGCGATTGATGTGTTTTGGAAGGAGCATGAATCACGGAATTATATTTGTTATGAGATTCCCTGCTCATTTCTGCTATGGGCCCTTCAGGCGTTTGTGATAAATGATGCAATTCAACAGACCTTCCATCAAATCCTATCGGTGCTCTTCCTGCTTCCATTCTCTCAACATTGGTGCCCCACACTTCTTTTTTGTTTACTGTCCATTTAGAAATTCTGTCAGGATCAAACAAATCATCTCTCTGATAGGCTTTGTTAGTCTGTCCAAATTTGCTATCGGTAAATTTAGTGGGTTTCTTTTTTAACCAAAGCTTTTTTTCTTTAGCAGCAAGTTTGGTCAGTTCTTTCCTCGCCGCAAATTTGTCAGGATCTCCTTGAGCTGCAAGTTCTGCAAGATTTTTCTTGGAAGCGAATTGGGCAAAATCTTTCCTAGCCATGAATTTAATCCAAGCCTTTTCGCCAAGCTTTATGCCTCCCTTGGCTGCTCCAGCAACTCCTGTCATTAGGGATGCTGTTTCAGTCAATAATTTTCCAAATTCAAGTCCAGGATTAAAGGAACCACCAGCACCAGCTCGCTCATATTCCTCCTCCATTTTATTAATGCGATCTACATAGGACTGTCCAAGGGTCCGACCAATTGTCGCCAAAATCTCACCACTGCTGAAAAAATCTTTGAGCGCTTTCAAAGTCTCTTTAGGATGTTTGGCTATTTGCAAAAAACCATCAACCGTATCGTATATTTCAGCCGGGACACCAGCTACCATACCTGCCGCAAAGCTTATATCTTGCCCTGTACTAATCGCAGTCCACTTCGCAGACACTTCTGCTGCACATAAAAAGTCAGGACACTCCTTTAATTCTTTCTCCATCTGAGCTTGTTGAGCACTGCTGAGGTAGTTATTTGCAGCGGCATTACCTGCGGCATCGGCACCGGCATCAACATCGCTACCGGCAATGGCAGCAGCAACGCCCCCGGCAGCCCGTGCGACATCAATGGTGTGATCTCTAAAGTCAGCAAACTGCGCATCAATCTTTGCGTTTATACGCGCTTCCTCTTCCGCAGTTGGGGTGCGACCGTTTAGATCCCCCATTTCCTCTTTCACAATGCCTTGCACCCACAATTGAAACTGGAGCATGGCTGTGGCTTCGCCCACAGCACCCCCCAGCACCGGCAGAGCAAGCACCGCTCGCAACAGCGCCTTTTAAGCAGCCAAGACCGGCGTGGGCAACGATCTGCGTGACCGTGTCTATTTTGCCTTCAGCCTTGGCGGTACCGATTTCTTCCGCCAACGATTTGCCAACCGTATCAGACAGGGCGATGCGCAGATTGTTAAAAAAGTTCTTGTCAAGAGAGCCACCCTCAAGAGCCGTTTGAACGCTCGTGCCAATGGCGGCTTTGATCAGGTTCTTTTCCGCTTCACTGGCGATACGATCGACAAAAGGAGCCGTTTTAGGCAAAGATTGTCCAACACCTGCCATTTCCGTTATTTGGCTGGTTAAGCCCGCCGTCAACATCGACGAGACAATGCTGAGAACATTCTTTGAAGAGCCAAGCTCATGCAAGGCGCCGGCAATATTGCCGCGATTATTGACAAGAGCCACAGCGCTTTTGTTAATCAGCGCTTGGACACCAGCCTGTATCGCCGCATTCATGGCGGTGCTCGAGAGCCAAGCCCCAAAGCACCGGTAATGGCACTGGCAGCGCCCGAGGCTGCTCCACCCGTAACCGCCGTGACAGCCAATGCCACGAGAGCCGCACCGGCTTCTGTCAGCCCTTGGGCTTTATAATCCCAGTCTTTAAATTCAGCCTTAACTGCTTGCTAATCAACTTTCCTTACAAATCTTAATCAACCCAAAGTAATAGCCTGAAATAGCAGTGTGTTGTATGGAAAATTAAAAACAAAAACCGAATGAAGAAAATGCACTTGAGACTTGCATATGGCTTCACAGGTTTATTGCTGTAAAAGCTTCAAATGATGATATCTCTAATACTTTTTTCGCTTGTTCTCTTGTGGTAGCTTCCACAAGCGAAAAGATATGGACGATAACACCTCTTCTCAAGCTTATCAAACTGAACTCAAAGGTATTTCCTTATTGATTTTGAAAGAGTCCTTTAAACGCATTTTGCAGAGCAACGTAGAAAGCATGTCTAAAAAAATCATTCCAAGAGCAACAGATTTTTCTAAGTATTGTGAAGAGATTGAAAAAGATCTTCTTTCACGAGCCAAAACTCTTCATGAACTAATGACAGGAGAATTTAAAATAGATTTCTAAAAAATAGCAAAATAGTGAAAAGTGCTGATCACTTTTGGATTGGATATGCATTTAAAGAGTGATTAAAAAGTTTTTTTAATGTACAATATATTTCTAGAAGCCAAAATGGCTCTATAGTATCAAATTTATAAAGTAAATAAATCCATTAATACAAATTAAGGATTTTAGGATACACGAATTTCAAAATATTTGTTTTTTAAAACATGAGTCGCCAGCATCAGCGCAAAAAATGTTGCGGCAATTATGATTCCCTTTCGTGTACTTTTGAAATAACAGAGCTTTTCTTTAATCTTTATGAAAGGATTGCCAGTGCGATGGGCTTTTTTGAAAGGTGGATTTGGGTATCAAAATGCAAGCAAGAGTTTGTAATTATGGAGCTTTGTGTTTAAAGCTATCATCAACTATAGATAAATCATAGACGAGGTTAACTAAAATATTAAAAGCAACTGGATGCAGTAGAAGACATTGCTATTAAAAGAAAAGCAAATGCTAAAAAGACTAAAAGGTAGTTTGTGTTTTTATATCAGAAAATAATTTAAGAAATTGAATCATAATTTTTTCACAGGAAATAAATATGTTTACAGATAAGAAGAGAAAAGCCTTGTTTGGCGTTATAATTTTTATATTTTTATGTTTTTTAGGAATAAGAAAAAATCTTGACTTTATTCAGGGTATTTTGACATTCGCGTCTATTTCTTTGGTGATCGTAACAACTGTTTTTGCAATTTTATGCAATTCTAATATCCCTTCTGAGTTGCAAAACAACCCACAATATAAATGCGGCAATACAACAGGTTGGAAGAAATTAACATGTGAGTTACATCAGTATATGCACAGTCTCCTAAAGTTAATAATTTTAGCGCTTGTCGTTTTAATTTTCCCAAGTAGTTATAAAGAAACTGTTTCTTTGCCTGTCATTTCTAAGTACGTGGAGCACAAGTTTTCTTTTTCATTGGATACCATACTTTGGTACTTAGATATTGCTCTTGGATATTCAAATATTATAATTTGGTACTTTTTTTTATTCTGTGTATTCTTCCTTATGTTGCGTACACGCAGTTTAATAAATATATCTATTTACACGCTACAGTGCTCTATTAAATAGATACAGTAAAACTTACGATTTCATGCTTTAATTTTTCTTTTATATGACCTTCATTATACATACCATTATCATTTTTACTCGTTTTAATAGCAAATTTATGTTGAAAAGTTTCAGTATTAAATATTATATCAAAATTATTATGTGTCTTTCCAACAAAACTTATGTTTTTAAATGCTGGATTTAATTTATATTTTTTAAAAAGATTCAAAAAATAATTCTTTAAATTATTTTTTTCTTTAAATTTGATACCCAAGTCAAGTTCCATTTCAGAATAATCATCCGTGGGAAATTCACCCAACAAAAGTTTAGCCATCTTTAGCAAGTTGTCTTCTGATTGCATTGCAAAAAAATCTAGTTGTTTTGGTTGTGTATATTTCAGTTTTATTTCTTTAATTAAAAGCAATTTTTTTTCGAACTCTTCCTTACCAACAATATCAGGTGAGATATCAATCGTTTTCGGGGGAAAAGATTTTTTGTAGTGTAGCTGCAAGAATTTGTTTAACTCTTTATTTGAAGAAAAAAGAGTTAACTCTATAGGAATCAAAATTCCAAAATATTGCTTATTCTGTTCAACATATTTTCTAGGACGTGGGTTAGGAATATTCTGAAAGTCATTTTCAGAATCAATCACTTGGGGATTATAAGGACTATTTTCTCCCGTTAAAACATAAATCCAATAGCAGATCTTCGAGTTCACAGAAAACTTTTCAATTATTAAGGTAACACATTGATTATCACGGTTAAAACGGTATGTTCCTTCCTCTAAAAATTTATCAGCATCATTGATATTAACTAATTCTGAGGCTGGATCTATTTTATATTTATAAGAAAGAAAGTTAAGGGTATTCATAAAATTAACATAATTACAATGTCTATAGTCTTATCGGGTGGTAGATGTTGCCTAAGTTATCTTAGTGACTATGTGAGTGTAGTGTATCGCAAATATACTGGGTCATTTAGAATCGTTTGGCTGAAAATTAAGGCTATAAAATTTTAATTGCAAAAGCAATACGAACTTTAGAGAACTCTGCAGTGAGAGCTAGTTAGATTTTTAGAATATGGGCTCCCCCTTCCCTGCTTTTAAGTGGAGGAGAAATCAGTGCATTGAACAAAGCATGGCATCACGTAAAATGGCGTTAATCCGCGTTTGATATCCTTTCCCTTGACTTTTAAAGTCACGCTAGTACGTCTGAATCCACACGCACAGTTGTGACAGTTTTCATGGGTTTACAGAATGGATTGAAAACGGCGTCTTTCCAGAACTCATCATTGAGTGACAGAATATCTCTATGATCAATTGCACTATCCGACATTACAGCCAATTTATCAATTTCAACTCTCTGTTCATCTGTCAAAGCCGATAAGTTACCTACCTCGATTTTATAACGAACTTTCTTCTTTATAACGTTTCTTTTCTTTCGAGTTGGCTCTCTGTGCTGAAATAATACGGATTACCTCTATGCCATCTTTATCGTCATGGACAGTATGCACTACGAATAGTAATAAAAAAACTCCACAAGCACTAAAGCTTGCTAACCATACTCTCCATTTTCAACACGGTCTTGTTTAGCTATGGAGAATAGATCAGAAAAAACATATGCAGCTATTTCAAAACTTTACACGGTGCTTTCTAAGATTACTTTTTGTTTTAGCTTCATTCCATTCAAATCTCATTTTTATACCTTATATTAATACATTTATAAGGGTATTATATACATCAAGAGTTTTAGATGAACACTTAATTATCCATGTTTTTGTACAATTAATATAATTTAAAAATTAGTGATTAATTAACTAAAAATATTAAAAAAATAATAAATTATTCTAAGCCTTTATGCATATAATATGCAAATCGAATAAAACTTACAAGCATGTTGAATAAAATGATATTAATTGGCTATTTGAGAGCTGCTCCTGAAAGAAAAAAGAATTTTGGTGCCGCAACATTCAATTTTTGTATGGCTACCTCTGAGAGCTATGCAGATAAAAATACCAATAAAAAAGTAAACAAAACAGAATGATATTCCGTAGTGCTTTTTAATCTACATACATTTGGAAAAACTTGTTCTTCAGTACAAAACTGCCCCTTTTTCCGAATGAATGAGAGGAACGGTTTTTTTAATGGTCAACGCTACAAAGGATGTAATCAGCACTTTCAAGAAACCACTAACAAAAAAACCTAATGAACTTATTAAAACTGTCAGCAAAGGGACCTGTGTCATATAAGCCACCCATGGTATTCCAAAAGAATAGACTATCCCAATGCCACCCACGGTATTTATCACAAATAATATTATAAAATTTAACCGGTGCCAAAATAATTCTACCATAAAGCCAATAAAAAATGCAGCAAATGGAAAACTAATCAGATAACCACTCGTAACTCCTGAAAAAACACTAATTCCACCACGACCACTAGGCAATAGAGGTAACCCAATCGCAATAAGAACAAGGAAAAGAAGTGATGCTAAAGCTCCCCTTTTCGCTCCAAGTATAGAGCCTGCTAACATCGGAGCCATAGACTGAGCTGTAATAGGGACACCCAGCAAAAAAGGAAGATAAATAGGAGGAAAAAGACTCAAAACAGCGTAAATAGCGGCAAATAAAGCAATATAAACTAAATCTTTTGTATTCACTGAATTATTCCTTCACTAGGGAAAAGCTTTCGTTATTGTTGTATAATTAATAAAAAGTATCATATTTATAAAAGTACACTTTAAATGCCTTAGATATAGAGAAAAATACTATAATAATTTATTTTAATAACATCACTTATATGAATCATATTAGATTCTACAATGTTTAATTACATCATAAATTACTATATTTAAATTCAATAATAGTGATATATGAATATTATATAATAACAATATAACAAAATAATACATTTATTTTAGTTATTATGCTTTGAATGAATGAGAGGAACAGATCTTTTAATCGCGAGTGCAATAAAGGATGCAATCAACACTTTTAAACAATCGCCTATCAAAAAAACTGATGAAGCCATTAAAACCTTCAGTAAAGAAACTTTGATCATATACGCTGTCCATGGAACACCAAAAGAATAAACTATCCCAATGCCACCAAAAGTATTTATCATAAATAATGTTATAAAATTTAACCGCTGCCAAAACAACTCTACCATTAAACCAATAAAAAATGCGGCAAATGGAAAACCTATTAAATAACCACTTGCAATTCCTGAAAAGACACTGATCCCACCGCGACCACCAGGCAACAGAGGTAATCCAATCAAAACAAGAACAAGAAAAAGGAGTGACGCTAAAGCACCCCTTTTTGCCCCAAGAATAGACCCTGCTAGCATCGGTCCCATCGATTGAGCTGTAATAGGTACCCCTAGAAGAAAAGGAAGATAAATAGAAGGAAAAAGGCCCAAAATAGCATAAATAGCAGCGAATAAAGCAATATAAACTAAATCTTTTGTATTCATTTAATTCTTCTTTTTTTTACTATAAAAACTCTGATTATTACGAGATGCTGTATCAATAGTATCAGCATCATAAGAACGCGCTTCCAATGCTTCAGCCACTTCTGACGCCATTCTTATAGTCCGTATAATTAAAGGTATTGCAAGAGCGACAATGTTAGTATTAAGTCCTCGTGCTTGCTGTGCTTCATGTACCTCATTAAACTTTTCACTCAAAAGAGGAATAAACCTGATCGCCATAGAGATAACCATACTCACTTTTGATGGATTTATACCAAAACAACGAAAGGGCTGGAGGCCTGCTTCAATTGCATCCACCATATCTGACACTTTTGTTGTGAATGAAATAACTGATGATAAAGAAAAGAGGATAACAAGACGTAATATGACCTCAACCCCCGTAAGCCAACCGCTAAAAATAGTTTGAAATACAAATAGAAGAACTAAAAGCAATCCCATCGATTTAAATTGCTTTATCACAGTTTTGAAAGGGATCTTGGCGACTCTATAGAATAAGATGACAAACAACAAAAATAAACCAAGAAGCGCTATGGAAGAAACCATTATTATAAAAGTTCCACAGGCCGTAAGAAATAATAACTTAACTCCAGGACTTAACCTATGAATAAATGTATCCCTCGGAATATATAAACCGATCATGACATTCTTCTTATATACTCCTTTATAGCAACAAAAGGTACTTCATCAATTGCTATCTCCCCCTTATCAAAAACCAGCACTCTATCAAACTTTTTCAAAAACTCTAAATCATGCGATACAACTATTGCCGTTTGTGGTAATTCTTCTATCACTTGCGTAACGCGATGCTTATTTCGCAAATCAAGTAATGTCGTCGGCTCATCAAAAATAATGTAGTCTGGTTTCATTGCAACTACACTAGAAATAGCAACGAGTTGTTTTTGCCCACCACTTAATAAATGGACAGCGTGATTTCTGAAATCTTGAAGTTCATAGCGCTGTAAAATTTCATCTACACGCTCCTTAATTTCATCTTTATTAAGCTTTAAATTTTTGAGACCAAAGGATAAGTCCTCTTCAACTAATGGTAAAACAATCTGATTATCGGGATTTTGAAAAACAAATCCAACTTTACGCTTTACTGCTTTTGCATCGCGTTTGGTATCAAGCCCATCAACGCTTACAAAACCATGAGATGGTAATTGGAGCCCATTAATAAGGCGAACAAATGTACTTTTTCCAGAACCATTCGCACCTATAATAGCAACTCGTCTTTCGGTAAGCTGTACAGTAATATTTCTTAAAACACACAAATCACCAAAAACTTGTGTTACCTCATCAAATTTTATAATCCCCAAGGCTTATTCCAATCAATCCCTTTTATTAGCTCTTCTTTCTCTATCGCTTCAGTTTATAACCTAAAAGTAATAACAAGCACCATAGAGGAATAATAATGACTGCCAAACTCATATCAGGCATCTGTACAGGAATATATGCTTCAAGGAAAGGCACGCTTATTCCTATCATATCAAAAAGTCGAGTCATCAATCCATTTTTCCCAAAACCACTGACAAACATAATGCAAAATAATAAAGCAAGAAAGCAGAGGCAAAGATAGTTAGCGTAAGGATATAAACCAAACGCATAAATAAAATCGCCCTTTCTGTTCTTATGGGCATTGCGAAATTTCAAATGAACAATAACAATAATAGCCCAAGTAATCACTGCTGCTGCAGTTGCAAGAGCCATGATCCGCATGAAACTATTATCAGGAATAAGAGCATTAACAACGACAATCAACGCCGTACATAATGATGAAAAAAGGATAGCAATATAAGGAATACGAGCAGCACTCAGTTTACTAAAAATATGTGGTGCATTTTTTTGTACAGCTAAACTATAAAGCATACGGCCATTAGAATAAATGCCACTATTGTAAACAGAAATAGCAGCCATAATCACCACAAAATTCAAAATATGACCAGCAGCAGGAATTCCTATAGTCTCGAAAATTGTGACAAAAGGACTACCATTTTTTCCAATCATATTCCAAGGGCTGATTATCATAATAATGCTGATAGAACCAATATAAAAAATTATAATCCTCCACATAACTTGACGAATAGCCGCTGGAATTGTTTTTTGTGGATTAGATGCCTCTCCAGCAGCAATACCAATAAGCTCCGTTCCTCCAAAAGAAAACATTACTACAGAAGTTGCTAAAACAACCCCTACTGCTCCATAAGGGAAAAAACCGCCATGGTCCCAAAGATAATGAATATTCGCTTGATTTTCCCCTAGTCCAGTGACAATGAGAAAAATTCCAAAAATAATCATACCAATAACAGCAGCCACTTTGATCAAAGCGCAAGCAAATTCAAATTCTCCATAAAAACGAACATTAAACAAATTAACAAATGTAACAAATAAAAGAACAATGAAAGATGTCTTCCAATGATCAATCAAAATCCAATGATCAAGGTAAAACCCTATCACTGTAAGTTCAGCCATACTCACAAGAATATAAAGAAACCAATAATTCCAACCTGTTATGAAACCAGCTAATCTCCCCCAATATTTATAAGCAAAAAAACTAAATGCTCCTGAAGACGGTTCTTCTACTGACATTTCACCAAGCATTCGCATAATGAAATACATAATAAGCCCGCCTACAAGATAAGATAAAATAACTGAGGGACCAGCTAATTGAATTGCCTCGGTTGACCCGTAAAAAAGTCCTGTCCCAATAACCCCACCCAAAGCAATCATTTGAATATGGCGATTTTGAAGACTACGCTTCAATTCCTCGTGCTTTTTTTCAGACATCATGCCTCACTACTTTTGTTGAACTTAACCTCAACTTTTATTGAAAAATTAGGCACCTCTTTCAAAAAACACAAAACAAACGTAAACTTATTTTCTTATCATAATGCAACTCCTTATTTTTTTGTGCATTATACGTATGTCCCGTTGAAGTTTTAAGAAAAAATATGCTCCACCCTTTATTTAAATTAATGTCCTTCATTTTCGTTACACTAACCATTATAGCATTGGTCATTGATAACGCACACTCTGTAATCACATCACATTGGACAACAACCCCCTTTAATAAAATTTTAACAAGCCTTCTGCAAACAGATATCTATCACCTTAATCAATCTCTATGCAAGGTAATGCCTGATTTTCTGTCCTCAATTTGCATTACTCTCACTTATTTACCCGCATGGTCTATCTTTGGTGCTTTAGCAATAGTATTTTGTATCTTAAATTACGAAAAACAAAAGCCTTTTCACAAAATATCATATACATATAACGAAGAGTACATTTGATCTTTAAAAAAACTTCTAGAGCCCTCTGTACTATAACATAATCGATGTCGCTTAAAACCCCTCACTCTATTAAAACAACTGAAGATCACTTGATCATCAGAAAAAATTAAAACGCTTCATTATAAATATAGGCGCTCACTTATGATTTCTATAGATAACGATAACATCACTTTAATTTGTATCAATTTAAAAAAAATTAGCGAATAAATCTACCTCCCATCTATAAGAAAACTCTGTACAGAAAAAACTTAAAATATTGCAGTTCATATATTTTTCTATAGCTGCTTATTTAATACTCTACAAAAACTTTTCTTAATTTTCGTACTAGAAACCCCACATAAAAAAACGTCTTCTAATATCAGCTCTCCTTATAAGATTGGAACTTATTAAAATTAATGAAGAAGCTTATAAAAATTATTCTACAAGTCTAACAAAATGCGTGAAATAAAGACTTATCTGTAAATAATTGCAATTGTGATAAAAAATATTTCGCACCTTCTCCCTATTGAGAAAATGGTAAGATAACAGCTTCAGTAACACTCTAGTTCTTTTAAATCTGAAAATCGTCTCGCTAAAATATCAACTTTTTTAGATATCTCATCCAAACTTTTCCATTGATTAGTTACCTCTCGAGAAAGTTCCTCAATGAATTTTTCTTGGTAAGCTAGCTTCATTTCTAATTCTATCAGCCGATCTTCATCCGACATGATTTTTACTCCCTCTAAAATAAAAAACGTGATTAATTTTATTAATCCTCCTCCCTTTTTCTTCCCATAAAAATGAGAAGTAACTTCTCAACTAATTCTAATCATCTATTTGCACATTATAAAAGGTTTATGATGATCTTTATTTTCCCAATCACTCTATGCAACAAATTTCTTTCTTAAGAATCAGAAAATGTTTTTATCTTTACTAAGTTATCTTGACACCATTTTTCATCCTAAAGATCTACATTCCCAGCTTCTTAATTTAAGTGCTATCGTAAATTGAAAAGCATTTTATAGCATTAAGGTCAAAGAATACTTTCCTCTGACTTTTACATAATTCTCCTTCAAATTATTATCATATGTATAAATTATTGAAAAAATGCATTCTTGCTTTTATACGTACTTTTAGCTATTACCCTCAAATTAGTTTTGTCTCATTGACTTACAAACCTATGCCGCATTAGCTCAGTTGGTAGAGCACATCATTCGTAATGATGGGGTCGCTGGTTCGAATCCGGCATGCGGCACCACTTTTTGTATTTAGCGTATTGAAATATATAGATTTTTTCTTTAAACAGCCATTTTCAGACCACCTTTTAGGGTTTATGCAATTTTATCTAATCTGTTGTTATTTGCTCCGTATTTTTCTCTGGAGTAAATGCTAAAATCTCTTTCTTTCTCCACCTCACTACTCACCCTAGCTTATATGGCTCCGGCCCCCTTTGAAGCATCCAATTGCGAATCGTTGTTGTGGATATACTAAAAAGCTGTGCACACTCACGTATTATTACATATCTATTGCCATCATCAAATATCATCTCATTGCCTTTTTATTTTTTATGTTATGTGAATGGACTGGGATGCTAGGAGGAGAGAGCTTCCTATATTGTCAAGCAGCTTTTTGTCAAAATCTTTTGTGTCTCTTGTGCTATTGCCTCTAAAAAGATTTCAATAGCTTGATTGATTTGTTTAAGAGGCTGCTGGAAACGTAGCCAATACAACACCAGACAAAGATGATACCATTGGACCCGAACGCCCCACTAAATGCTTCATATGAAAAAGAAAATATATGAAACCGAACTACTTGTTCAAATTTATTACAGTACAATATTCTTTAAAAAACTATCAAATATCATTGGTCTATATATTGAATATGCTCCACTAATATATTGTTTCAGTTGGAAACAGACTGTAAGAGAGGAGAAACATTCATTATGTTTTTTATATAACAGTTTATTTAAAATCCTTCATAAAGGTATTTTTTAATGAAATTAAGCAATTAGGAAAAAAAACAAAGAATAATTAAATTAACTATAGATTTTTTTATTAAATATGTATAACACGTTATGTATATGTCTTATTGATTCTAAGATAATTTTTAGATATATAATATTAAATTATAATGTTTTTTTGTTTTTATAAAAAAATTCTGTGGTGCAATTTATGACTTTTGAAATTACTTAAAAATTAACACCTAATTATTTCATTAATTATTATGTCTCTTATTTTTTGTTAAAAATGCTTTTTGTCATCGGAATTATTGAAGTTTTTTCAAGTAAAGTTCTTCTAAATCATTCTGGATCAAATGTAAGAATTTATGAGTGAAATCTATCTGATTATAAATGGAATTATTATAAAGTTATTGTCTTTAGATGGAGATCAATTGCTGCGAAATGAATAGTATTTAGCATAACCTTTATTCAAAAAAATGATATGGATCTTAAAATAATCCACTATGGATGTTTTGAATTTATTATGCCCTTTCGCTGTTCTGTTCTTAAAAATGAGTAGATGTAAGTTTTTAATTCATATCCTGCTTTGTGTAGTTTTTTATAGGTAAAAATAATGCGAAAAATATCAAAAGAAGGGCTTGTATTGATTAAGCAATTGGAAGGCTTGCGTTTATCAGCTTATGAAGATTCTGGTGGTGTCTGGACAATTGGTTATGGACATACAAGTGCTGCTGGTGCCCCAAGCGTTCACAAAGATATGCAAATTACGGAAAAAGAAGCTGAAAAAATCCTTTGTCAGGACTTGAGGGAGTATGAAGCTGTTGTTGAAAAAGCCGTTACCGTTCCTTTAAACGATGAACAATTCGCGGCATTAGTATCATTTTGCTATAATGTAGGAATCACAGCATTTCGCAGTTCTACACTTTTAAAAAAGCTTAATAAAGGTGAATATGAAGCGATACCAACCGAATTGCAAAAATGGACAAGAGTAGGAGGAAAACGTATCCAAGGTCTTGTCAATCGCCGAGCAACCGAAGCAGGATTATGGGCAAAAGGAGCTCATGTTGCCCCCAATTATCATGTAGTAGAACCAGAAGGCGTAACAGGTATTTGCAAAGTAGAAGCTCTTGCACCAATCATAGGTTCTTTTTCAGGGCTTGGAGGTCTTTTTGCAGGAAATGGTCCTGTTCAATGGGTTCTAGCAGGCATTATGGTTTTAGCCGCTTGTACAGCTATGATATACATTGCTAAACGTTTTCAGGAACACCGCCTATGATTTTATGGATAAAAAAATATCTGACAATGACGTCAGCGCTCATAGCAGCTTTTCTTATAGCTTTAGTCAAAGCCTTTTTTCTTGGGAAAAAAGTTGAGAAGCAAAAGCAAACAAAAGAAGATTTCAAGATAGCGACAACACGGCTTGAGGTAGAAAATGAAATTAATAAGAAAAGTGATGCTGATGTGCGCACTAAGCTTTCTAGCTGGTTGCGCGACCAATGAACGAACTTCTTGTATTGGATGGCTGCCAATTTATTTGAATCGACAAGATATCAATGTCATTAGTCCAAATTTGGCGAGAGATATTTTAAAACATAACGAACAAGGTGAACGTTTATGTGGTTGGAGAGATAAACGGAAAATAAAGTGATAAAAATATAATTCCTCTGAAACATCAATCAATGAAAAGATTTGAAAGAGGTGGATACATTCAGATTAAAAGTAAAAGCACTTAAAGGATTAAAACACTCTGGTGGTCGATTAGTTTTAATTAGAGTAACGGAGATGTCTGAGTTGAAGCAAAAGGATTCAACAGATTATGTTTGTGTAAAATGATTGAGTCTATTGATGTATTCTATGGGCATCTTTGTTATCCTATCAAAAGAAGATGAGAAAAGATTTTATGGATTGCACTACTATCGTCGTTCAAAGAACTGATCATACACAAAGGTTCTGTTTTCAACAAAAATAACATCTAGAAGCTTGCATGCTTGAAGAAAAGCAATCTACGGAGCTATATAATGAATAATGGTAAGGCTTTTATGTGATTTGTAAATGACGTTGCTTCAGCTTCCTAATTATAATAATGATGTTGACGATAAGGAAAATACTTTCGCACTGTATCTGCTTTTTCATGCTAAAGTGGCGGGAAAACATTGTGAATAATCTTGGCTGTTAATTTTTCTATAGGTAAATTCCCTATGTGGGAAATGACATGCAACTCCAATTGAGAAAACCAATAACCATTTTTTCTTTTATTTTTTAACTTAGCTTTTTTACTTTCAAAAGTTGCCTAGCAATTTCTTGAAAAATATTGCTTTACTATTTTAAGATAATTTTTTCCTGAAATAAAATCTTTCTTTTAAAATATTACTGTAATAGCTTGTAAACTCATGTACTGCTTTTAGAGAAAGTTTGTAATAGGACCGTGTCTTTCACGGCGTTTATTGTGATGTGTATAACGGAAAAGTTAAGAGCGCGTATTATCTTTTCGAACATTCAACCACAATCTTATTTCATCCCAATATTTATCTTGAGAAGATACTTTTACAAAGATACTGATAATCTATAAATCACTCTCCCCTAATTCACCTTCTCACTCATCCTTCCATGCATTGCCCATCCACCTTTTAAACCACCTTAAATTTTTGATATAAAATTTTTTCTTTAATTTTTATTTTTTATTGAATCATAAAAATGATATGTCTCAATCTCACCTCTATGCATCTTTATACGCTTTGATTCTTGTTTCTAAAGCCCAGATTGCCTACATATCGTACTGTTTTTATATTTAATATATATTTTTATATTTATTCCTAACTTGTTAGAAAAGTTTTTATATTTTGATAGAAATATCTTCTATCAGTTCACTTTTTTCAAAAGATTCTGAAAGGATTCTCAAAAAGTCTGCAAAGTTAAAGACTATTTAATACGTATTGTTTCTTTTTTAGAAATCAAAATTGGTGATGCCCCATTCCTCACCAGCAATTGTGTTATTTGCAGAGCAGTCTATATAAGATGATGTAACCTCTTTTATAAAGTTAACTAAAGTTTTTTGAATTTCTAGCATATTGTTTAAAGACAAAAAACTCCCTCTTATTATGCAAGCAGCTTAGACATCGGCTGATAGTCCTCCCGCTTATAAAAATCCTTTCTTTAATAACCTTCAAAACCACAATTAAAGTGGTGAAAGATAAAACAAGATTTTTAGGCGATCATAACGCACAATAAAATCAGACCAGTCTAAATGTTCAATGCTAACACCTGCTAAACAGTGGAAAATAAGTTTTAGCACGCATTCAAATTGGAAGGGCTTAAGCCCCCCGCGCGCTACGATGGTTTTCTACTCTCATCGTACGATTTACATTCCCTCTAAAACTTAATCGCTGTAAATATAAAAATCTTGAAGCCCGTTCTAAATCCGTGAGAGTTTCTGGATCTTGCTGTATTAAACGTTGAAATTCCTCACAACTGCTCATCTGAAATGCTAAATTTTTCATAAAAGGACGATAGTGGCGTTGTAACATCCCTAAAAAGTTTACGACATAACCTGAGAGATTATTGCTGATTTCAGGAGATAGAATCAATTTCTGTTCAAAGAAAATATCACTCATACCAACAAAAAGGTTTAGTTTACATGCCATGAGGAATGTCCTCAAATAATTTTGATATTTTTTTGATCAAATTTCTTTTGTTACCAATATCAGCAGCAACTGGTGTGGAATTAACAGAATGATAATTTTTTAACTTAAAATGTATCCATCATTTTTTACATTCTTTCATCTATCTTAGCCTTCTTTTCACAGCTTCAAATGATAAAAAGTAACTGCAATGTTAAGTCGTTTTGCATCGAACAAATTTCTCGCAAACTATCCCTATTGGCTAGATGACAATCCATCCTCTATTTAAAGAGAGAAAAACTTTTCTTTTTTATTCAGCGATAAAGTAAATATTATCCAATTACTTACGAGTAGAAATTCGATCAAATGGAAACTGTAATTCTTTCTACTCTGAGTAATCTTGTACCTATTTATATAGGTTTAGGAAAGCGTGCTGTTATGAATATTCATAAAAATGCTTCAAAAATTGATATCAGCAAAACCTCTGTTTAAAAAAGGAAAAGATGTTCTCTTACTTGCTACTGAAGAAACTGTTCAGATTTGTCTTGATGTTGCTAAAGAGATTCAAAAAACATGAAGTTATCCCAACGCTTACAAGTGTGCCAACAATTCAACTTTGAGATAATAGATCAGTGCTAGAGTTATGCCAATCTCACCAATCTGTTGTTGTCTATGAAGAGCATAGTATCAAAGGAGAAGCTTGGAGATGCAATTGTTAAATCGCTTATGGAACAAAACATTCTATGCCCATTTGTATCATTAGGCCCCCCACCATCCCCATCTGCAATAAAAATGAACTGGATATTTTAACAAGTTATAAAATCAATCGAGAACGCATAAATAGTGTTAGAAATGACATACTATACAAAAAATATTCAACTGCTTCCTAATATGCTTGCCAGTTCAAAAACATCATAAATCATTGAAAATACAAGAAAATAAGAAAGAAAAGCATATTAATTCACGCAGTTTTGCTCTCAGTAAACGAGCTTTTTTAAAGATAGTACGGATATTTTTTCATTGCTTAAAAACGTACTCCATAAAAACAATATCATATCCATATAATATATTATCCAATGAACTTAATATAAATAATATATAGATTATAGAAATATTATTTATTAGATACATTTTTTATTATAATTATAGATTAAAATAAATACATATTGACATTTTTAATAATTTTATTTATGTGTAATAATTAATATTATTCTATATTAAAATAAAACTAAATGGATTTTATAAATTCACGTTTTATGCCAATGTGGAAAAGAAGTAATTAATATATTATATTTTAATGTTTTTTATATACAGGAGGGAAAAATGCTCACAGCATTATTTATAGCTATTTTTTCTATATCAACAGTTGTTTTACCTTTAATATCAGCACTTGTTCCTTTTTATCCGTAGAATGAGCTTTTAATAAAGTAAATAAAATATGTATGCAATGTTATTATTGTTTTTTTTCGTGTTTATTATTATCAATAATATTTAATATTATTGTAGTTACTGAGTATTTTCTGTGATTTTATAGAGGAGCTTATTGATCTTTTCTATTTAACTTTAACTGTCAACATATTTTTAAAATATATAATTATGCTCCTCTATAAAAAGACTTTCTTTTTCTGAAAGAAGTATAACATATTGCTTTCATTGCTTAAAAACATCTATATTTACTAAACTCTTGCGTGTAATATCTTTGATTATCTGAGTACCAGTCAGTGTCATAGCTACCCGCATTTCATTGGCAAAAAGATCAAGGAGATGCATAACACCTTTCTTACCTGCTGCTGCAAGCGCATAAACAAAAGCACGGCCAATCATAACAGCATCCGCACCTTGTGCTATCATGCGTATAACATCAAGACCAGAACGAACACCTGAGTCCACTAAAATAGTCAAATAATCCTTTACAGCATCCGCAATTGCAGGCAATGCTCGTGTTGTTGATAATACACCATCAAGCTGACGTCCGCCGTGATTAGAAACAACAATACCATCTGCACCAAATTTTACTGCTTCTCGAGCATCTTCTGGATCAAGAATACCTTTCAAAATCATTTTTCCTTTCCAAAAATCGCGAATCCATTGTAGATCATGCCAACCAATTGATGGATCAAAATTTGCACCAAGCCAACCAACGTAATCATCCAATGCAATTTTCTTTTTGAGATAAGCAGAGACATTTCCAAGATCATGAGGGCGCCCCATAACACCAACGTTCCAAGCCCAATATGGATGAGTCAAAGCTTGTAAAAAACGACGTAAACCAGCATAAGGACCAGACATTCCCGAATGCGCATCACGATAACGTGCACCAGGAATTGGCATATCAACTGTAAAAACCAACGTGCGTACACCAGCCAACCAAGCCCGTTCTAGTGCATCACGCATGAAACCGCGATCTTTGAGAACATAAAGTTGAAACCAAAATGCACCTCCAACCGCTTCTTGCACTTCCGCAATAGGACAAACTGAAACAGAGGATAGAGTAAAAGGAATCCCTTTTGCCGCTGCGGCACGCGCTGCTTTTACCTCTCCACGACGTGCATACATGCCCGTTAGCCCAACAGGCGCAAGTACAATCGGTAAATCAAGTGTCTGATCAAAAAGCTTGATTGAAAGATCAACTTCACCAACTTGCCTTAGAATCCTTTGACGCAATGCAAGTGCTTGAAGATCTGTACAATTACGTCGCATCGTTTCTTCAGCATAAGCCCCACCATCAATATAGTGAAAAAGAAAGGGAGGAAGACGACGCTTTGCTGCCTTACGATAATCAAGTGTTGAAGAAATAATCATTGATGGCACCATTGTTTCTAAATGAAAAGAGAAAACATCCTAAAACGCATAAAAGCGAATCCATGTACCTACCTATTCGCTATTCTCCCAAAGCACTCTATTGAATAGATAGAAGCAACAGAGACTGCAACTTTCTAAAAAAACTAATTGATAAAAACAACGTCTTTATTGCTCTTATCCAAATTTAAAATCTCACAGTATGAAGTATCATTAATAACGTATCTACTCATATATTCTTCATGTGCAATTAAAATGTTATACTCTCTTTAAAGCAATCCCTTTTCGAAAGCGATTGCTCCGTAGCTTAATTAGTTATAATTTAAAGTCGCTTCTCCCTCCAAAGATCCTTACATTATCAGTTATTAAGAATATAGAGTGTCATTAAGTATAAATCATAATCTCCCCCAAAAGATGAAAAAATCCTTTATTAATACTGGAAATAAAGCTGTCGCATACATGCAGAAATCTTCTTATATCAATATTCAAAACTGAGATCTGTTACTTATTCATGAAAGTTTATAGTGCCTAATTCATATAAAGCATAAAAACTTTTAATGTTCATACCAATAGAAACCTTCATATTTAATTGAATAATTTTCTAGCAATATTATATCTTGAGGCTATAAATGAGTTACTAAAATTAGAACAATGTTTATTAAAAATAATTGTTACTAAACTGGAGTGAAACTTATTTATTAACGCTTAAGGATAATTTTTATGCGGAATAAAATATACTGGTTATTACACTCTAGAAAAATTGAGTCAATTGCAGCATCCAATCTCGCATATTTACTTTGAAAAGTGAGTAGCTACTGTTATATTGAATTTTATTAACCTATTGATTTATTATCATAAATATGAACAACATATTGAATATAGTAAAATTCTTTCATTGTAAATTTTGTCATGATGAAATAATCAAAACTATTCTTTTGCACATCATAAATGGAGTTCGTATAGATAGAACCTCTTGAAAAAAGAAGTAAAAATGCCTCTCATCCCCTCTCAAATGCAAGAGATGAGATAACCTTGGAAATTAAAAATAGAATGCATGACGCCGGTTTTGCGAAGCACAAAATTTTCTTTTATCTAAAATACGCTTTCTGCATACATGTTATCAAAATTCGTGGTTCCCAACTCATTTAAAATGCTTGGACAACTTTAAACCCTGTGCTTGATAATGTGATCCAACATCATGTCCATAAAGGGTTGATGGTCGATTAAGCATATGCTCATAGACCAAACGGCCAATAATTTGACCATGCTCTAAGATAAAAGGAACTTCATGGCTCCGCACTTCTAAAACCGCTCTTGCTCCTTTTCCACCCGCCTCCTTATGCCCAAATCCTGGATCAAAAAAGCCTGCATAATGCACCCTAAACTCGCCCACTAAAGGATCAAAAGGTGTCATTTCTGCGGCATAAAGCGGAGGCACATGAACAGACTCTCGTGAAACTAAAATGTAAAATTCATCAGGATCAAGAACCAACTCCCTTTGACCACGATCAAAAAGAGGTTCCCAAAAATCTAAAACGTGGGCAACGGCACGTTTATCAATATCAATAACACTTGTATGATGTTTACCACGATAACCTATAAGCCCGTTTTCGTCTCCCTTTAAATTAATGGAAAGACCAATACCACCAACACTAATATTAGGAAAATCATCCGATATCAGTGTTTCTTGCCTTTGCAAAGTGTGCAACTCTATTTCATTTAAATAACTTTGCCCTTTTCTAAACCGAAGCTGTGATAAATGTGAGCCTGTATGCACCAAAATTGGAAATGTGCGTGGACTAATTTCCAAATAAAGTGGACCATGATAACCAGCACAAATTTTATCAAACTCCTGAGCATTATCCGTAATGACACGTGTAAAAATATCTAATCGTCCTGTAGAACTTTTGGGATTGGCAACAGCAGATAAGAATTCTGGTAAAGCTAAACTTTCTAAAAGAGGAACAATATAAACACACCCCGTTTCCAAAACGGCTCCGTCTCGTAAATCAAACTCATGCAACTTTAACCGTTCAAGCTTATCCAAAACTTTTGTATCAGGTCCCGGCATAAAAGAAGCACGTATACGATAAGCTTTCTCCCCTAAACGAAGATCAAGGCTTGCTGGTTGTATTTGAGATCTATCAAATGGATACTGAGCCTTGAGAAAGTTATTCTCAATCAAAGCTTGTATATCACTATCTGCTAAAATACCGCTTATACGCGCCATATATATTGCCTTCCCTTTTTACATTGTTTCTTTTTTGACCTAGATGATAAACTGGTGCAAGCTATTTTAAAGTGATAAAAACTATTTTTATGTTTTTTCCAACCGACTTGTTAACATAAAATAAAATAGGAGGTATTGTAAAAATAATACCTCTCATGCTCTCTTATTCTTGAATGTCTCGCAAATGATGTTATCATAATTTTCTATAGAACCCTTAAGATTCCTGTTAGAATTTATTATGATTATACGCCATCTTAGCGAAAATATTATTAATCAAATCGCCGCCGGTGAAGTTATTGAACGACCAGCAAATGTTGTCAAAGAACTTGTTGAAAACGCTATTGATGCTGGTGCAACACGCATTGAAATTATTACAGCAAATGGTGGAAAAAATTTTATAAAGGTGAGTGATAATGGTTATGGAATTCCTGCAGATCAATTAACTTTAGCAGTTTCTCGCCATTGTACCTCAAAGATTACCGATGACGTACACAATATCTGCTTCCTTGGATTTAGAGGAGAAGCCCTCCCCTCTATTGGTTCTGTTGCTAAACTTAAACTCATTTCACGAACAAAAGATGCTGAGAGCGCTGCTGAAATTTCCGTTACTGCAGGAAAAATTGTAGGACCCAAACCAGCTGCTGCGAATCTTGGAACAATTGTTGAAGTTCGTGATCTTTTCTTTGTCACGCCAGCACGATTAAAATTTATGAAAACTGATCGGGCTGAAACAAATGCTATTAGCGATATGATTAAGCGAATTGCTATCGCATTTCCACATATCCGCTTTTCTCTTTCAGGACTAGACAGAACATCTATGGAATTGTCTGCTACAGAAAATAATATTCAAGGACAATTACAACGTATTACGCAGATTATGGGAAAAGAATTTGCCCCTAATAGCATTGCGCTGAATGCTGAACGCGAAGCGGTGCGCTTAACAGGTTTTGCCTGTTTGCCATCTTTCAACCGAAATAACAGCCTTCATCAATTTGCTTATGTTAATGGACGTCCCGTGCGTGATAAATTTCTATGGGGCGCTATCCGAGGCGCTTATGCTGATGTCATAACACGAGATCGTTATCCTGTCGCTATTCTTTTTATTGACCTCCCACCTGCTGAGGTAGATGTTAATGTTCACCCAGCCAAAGCTGATGTACGATTCCGTGATCCAGGATTAATTCGTGGTTTGATTGTTGGAGCTATTCGTGAAGCATTGCAGCAATCTGGTATTCGTCCTACTTCAACCCGTTCTGAAGCAATGCTTGCTGCATTTCAAACACAACAATCATTGGCACAACAACCATTAGGCAGTTTTAAGAACACGCACCAGTTCTCTTCTTACAGTTCACAACCTCATCATTTTACCAGCGCTCCAATGGTCCAAAAACCATTGGATAGTACTCACTCTTTTGATTTAAAAGAAGATGCCGCTCCTATTATGGAGGGCTTAAATACACCAAGTGGGGATGCATACATTCCAAGCACGACATCTTCATCAGAAGAGTTATCTTATCCATTAGGAGCGGCCAGAGCACAAATCCATAAAAACTATATTATCGCCCAAACACAAGATAGTTTGATCATTGTCGATCAGCATGCAGCTCACGAACGATTGGTTTATGAAGCACTCAAAAACGCACTTTATTCCAAACCACTTCCTTCACAGTTATTACTTATTCCTGAAATTGTAGAACTCTCTGAAGAGGATGCAACATGCCTTTTAACGCATAAAGATGCTTTGCAAAAATTTGGATTAGGAATAGAACCATTTGGACCAGGAGCAATTGTTGTGCGTGAAACACCTTCCATGTTAGGAGAGATCAATGTCCAAGCCCTTATTAAAGATCTCGCAGATGAGGCTGCTGAGTATGATACAACAAATAATTTAAAAGCAATGCTTGATTATGTTGCAGCAACGATGGCCTGTCACGGCTCAATACGGTCAGGGCGCCTTTTACGCCCCGAAGAAATGAACACACTATTACGACAAATGGAGGCAATACCTAATACAAGTACATGTAATCATGGACGCCCTACTTATATTGAACTCAAATTAGCAGATATAGAACGGCTTTTTGGCAGAAAATAAGCCCTTCTTCATTTTTACAAGAAAAATATTTTAAAATTAACTCTCGACTTTATAATATATTTTATGGCACTTTTCTTGAATCTCTTGTATCAAGTAAAAAGGAGTTGTCATGTTTCCCAATGGTGAACGCGAAGCAAAAATTTATTATTCTAATAACGGATATGACATTATAGAATATGGTACCTATACCATTTGTGCTGTTAGCGGGCAAAAAATCCCTATAGATGATTTAAAATATTGGAATCATCACCGCCAAGAAGCATATGCTAGTTGTGAAATCTCCTATCAGCGCGAACTTGAGTGCAACCCATATCTCAAGCAATTGTTAAAAACAAAAGAAAAATAACCCCTCAAAGGCTATAAATTTAGCCTTTGCCTTTTAGACAAGAAAATTCAAGGGAACGTTTTCTAAAGCGGGTTATGACCTCTTCAAGGACCATACGACAGAAGTCTTTTTGAACAAAATCGACATTCACATCAAAGATAATAAGATTTTTCAAATCTTTTTGCATGTGAATTGTCTGTATACGGGTATAATCTTTAGCTGTTGTTGCTAGCCATAAATTGTGCATTTTAGCCTTTTGTATAAGGCTTTTTAAATTTTTATCTGTGAAAAAATAGTGGTCTGGATATATGTAAGTTTGCACCACATCACCAGACAATTCTTTAATAGATTTAAAAAATTTATCTGGATTGCCAATACCAGCAAATGCCAAAAATGATTTTCCTGAAACCTCATCAGAGGCACTAGCTTTAAGATGAGCACGATATAAAGGCTTTCCAGTACGCGAAACAAGAAAAGCGACATTATCAGGCGCATTGGAGTGACCAATCAATAAAACACTATCCATAAAAGAAAACTGCGTTTTTAATGGTACACGCAAAGGTCCTGCTGGAAAGACAGCTCCATTACCAAAACCGCGCATCGCATCAACAACGAGTAACGCATAATCCATATAAAGACGGCGACTTTGAAATCCGTCATCCATTAAAATAAGATTACATCCCTCTTGTTTAAGCCGTTGTGCCGCTGCATAACGATTAGGTGATACAGCTACAAAAGCATGCCGTGCAAGTAAAAGTGCCTCATCTCCAACACTATATGGAGTATCATATTTTTCATTTACAAGATGTACCCCTTTAACTGATCCACCATAACCACGAGATATAATACCAGGTACGAAACCAAGTTCTTTAGCCACTTTTGTAAAAGCAATAACAACCGGCGTTTTACCCGCACCACCACATGTAAAATTTCCAATACACAAAACTGGCAGATCAATCACGGGAGGCTGTCTTGTCATAAAACGACTTGAAAAATAACCATACCCCCATGAAACTGGAGCTAACACAAAACGCAAAAAGCTTTTATTTTTCCACCAAAAACGAGGGGCGCTAATATGCATATCTACCCTGACGCTGACGTAAACCTGTTTGTATTACAAGGGGTTGTAAAAATGGATCTAAAATCTTTAATGTGCGCTCAAATGCACCTGCCATACCTGTCGCCACTTCATGAGCCTTATCAACCATTTCTTGCCGCAATGTTTCATTTGTTAAAAGCTTATACACCTGAATAGCAAGCTGTTTTGTATCTTGAACCATATATGCTGCATCATGCGTTAGAAATTGTTTGAACATCTCTTGAAAATTTGAAACATGGGGCCCTGTCAAAATAGCGGAACCAAGCAAAGCCAATTCCAATGGATTGTGTCCACCATTTCCACATAACGATTTACCAACGAAAGAAACTTTCGATAAGCGAAGAAAAAGTCCCATTTCTCCAATGGTATCTCCCCATAAAATATCGGTATTCATGTTTGGAACAACGTCTCTACTCCTACGAATAAAACTTAACCCCTTATTATCGCATTTTCTGATAAGATCTTCTGAACGTTCAGGATGACGAGGTACAATAATTGTTAATAAATCTGGCAAATAATTTTTAACAATTTTATGGACCTCAAAAGCAATCTCCTCTTCCCCTTCATGCGTTGAAACAGCTGCCCAAACTGGGCGATTGCCGATAGCATTACGATAACGTGCAAGCAATTCTTGATTTTCAACCAGAAAAACATCAGCCTTGAGATTACCAGAAAACGTAACAGATTTTACGCCAAGTGTATGGTAATAAGCTACATCTCTTTCGTTTTGACCAATCGCCAAATCAATATCCTTAAAAATATGTTTGGCAAGAACGCGTCGTTTTTGCCAAGCTTTAAAAGAACGTTCAGACATATGGGCATTAACCAAAATCTGCGGAATACGCATTTTTGCAAGTTCTTTAATACGAAGGGGCCAAATTTCTGATTCACAAATCAAGACGAGATCAGGCTTCCAATGACTAATAAAACGGCGCACTGCAAAATCTAAATCCAAAGGAGCATATTGATGAATCAACCTATCACCAAAATGTTTTTTCACAAGAATAGAAGAGGTCACAGTCCCTGTTGTCATTAATACATTGATTTTCAATGATAAAATATAATTTACAAGTGGAAAAAGTGCAAGTGTTTCTCCAACACTTGCTGCATGCAACCAAACTAATGAACCTTGGGGGCGTACATGAGAACTTTTACCTAAACGCTCTTTTTTGCGACACCACTCTTCTTTTCCACGAATAGCACGAAAGAACAAATAAAAAGGAATAACAGGACATAAGCAAAAACCAATTATCCGATAGCTTAAAAGAGCCGTATGTGCCTTTAATTCTACCATTTAAAATCACCTCATCCAGCTATTTTAAGATATCTATATACTTATTTTGTTAAAAAATTCATCAACACTATTGGTTGCATCCATATTTTTTAATATCATCGATATCTTAAATAAAAAAAGCTTAATCCATGAGAAAATTCAATACATATACACATTATTTAAATCTCTTTTAATTAAATTTTGTAACTTATATCGATTTTATCACTTCATTCTGCACCCTATAAAAAATCTTACTCAAAAATAACAAAACTACATTTCAGTCGATTATAATTTTTAAAATATAAATGATAAACCTATGACATAGATTGTATCAATTTTTTCAACTCACTGAATAAATACTTCTTATGATTTTAATGAGACTTTGAATTTTGCACGTTGGTATTTTAGAGAAAAAGCTTATTTTTACATATGTTAGGTATTGTCAATTTTTCAAAAAATAACCCATATAGACATTACAACCTAATATAAATACAACAAATAAAATGTGTTTAAAAGAAAGCTCAATCTCTATTATTTCATTTCAATAAAATGAATATGTCAAACTAATCTTAAAAACTTTTGAATAGTATAGAGTTCTCATTTTAAATTGTGATATAATCTCTTAAAGGTAATCCAGAAAAATCTAATCTTGTTTAATAGAGAATTTCTTAAAAGTCTTAAAGCAATTTAAATAAGAGTTTTCAAAATTTTAAATCCTCTCTTTTCAGGAGGTCGCAATGATATATTATTCCTTTTAAGATTGTATATAATCAACACAAAATGATTAACTTATAGATTTTAGTTTTAAATGAGTACTCAAGAAACCCTTCTGAGGTAAGTTAACTTCATAAATCTATTCAGTTTCTCTAAATTTCTAATTTTGGTAAAGTTTCTAACGACTTTCATGGTTTCTAAGCTTATCGTAATAACTCGTTGAAAAAATTCCAATAGATAAGTAACGAGTGCTAATAATCTCAACAGAGTAATAATTGCTATCATTAATAATGCTACTCTTTTTATTAATCTTAACGCATTAGTGTCTCATACCCCATTCAAAAGCAGAGTGACTATTCACAATATAATCATAAACTTCGAGTGATAGCTGTCATGATAATATTGCTGTTGTAAATAGTTTGATAGAAACTGTCTTGCATTTTTATTAAGCGTAAAGATGGTGGTGCAATAATGGATTTTATACCTTGCACAGACACTATTATGAAATGGGCTTGGGTGTTTTGGGAGATGTTTTCTTAAGAAAACATATGAATTTTAAACAACAAGCATATTCTTTTTTACGGCATTCTATTTTACCCAAAGAACGTACCTATGAAAAGGACGACTAAACAAAAGCATGAAGCAATCTACAGGTTATAATGACCCAATATTCAAGCTTTATTCTGCATCGCCTAACTCAGCATCAAGAAACTGATGCAAATCTACAATGTAATAACGTTGTAATGCATTATCTACACTGCTTTGTGCTTTTGCCTGCCATGCTTCTTGAGCGGATTGATAATCTGAGAAAATACCAACCACATCTAACTCATCAGGATTCTTAAATTGATTACTGTTAAGATTTTTTAATTCCCCACCAAATACAAGATGTAAATATTGTTTTTTTTCTTTGGTTTCAGTCATATGTGCCTCCATATCATTTAGATTATCTTAGCGCGCTTTTACGTGATTAAACTAACTTTGTTTGACGAACAACATCTATCATATCTTGACAGCAATTATTTTTACCAGCAATTAAAAGTCCATACTGGTAAGGTTCAATTCCATAAGATAGTAAAGGGGCATCAAGCGATAAAAAACACCCTCCACACTCCTGCAAAATAAGATCAGCAGCGGCAATATCCCATTCATGACAATTTGGACGAACTAATACGATATCAATTTCATCTTGAGCAACAAGAACAATACGATAAGCAAGAGAAGGAAGATAATGGTAAAGACTGACTTGATTGAGAAAATCATCTGGTAATTTTTGTGCGAGCGATTTATCAAGTGAAATTTTATATTTTCGATGAACCTCAAAGGCTAAACGAGGAAGTTTTATCCCATTTAATGTTGCCCCTCCACCTGTTACAGCTGTATAAACATCTCCTTGAGCCGGACATTGTAGAACGCCCACAATAGGACGCCCATTCTCAATAATGGCAACCGAAATACACCAATAAGGATTGCCAGAAAGAAAACCACGCGTTCCATCAATAGGATCAACAACAAAAGAGCGCTCATAATAATCTTGTTTTTCTCGATTATCTTTTGTTTCTTCTGAAATCCATCCATAATTTGGACGAGCTCCAAGAAGCCTCTCTTTCAAGAAATGATCAACAGCAAAATCTGCTTCACTAACCGGGGAATTACCTTCTTTAATCCAGACATCCAACGTGCATCCAAAATACCGCATTGCTAAATCTCCTGCCTCTCGACAAACATCACGCAAAAGATTTAAATCAGAAGAATGATGCGTGTTATTTTCCTGCAAGTGTCATCCCTTCAATTAACAATGTTGGAGCAGCTGTACTATAACGCCGATCAATATCATTGGCAGGTGTTAAATGTGCTAACATATGAAGCAAATCAGAACCTAGCGTTACTTCACTTACCGGATAAGCAATTTCACCATTTTCAATCCAAAAACCGGAAGCCCCACGACTATACTGACCAGTAATAAAATCAATGCCATGACCGAATAATTCGGTCACATAAAATCCATTTCGCAAATCTTTTATCATATCGCAAGGTGATACTAAACCCGGTTCAATAGCAAAATTTGTACTGGTCGGCTGCACTAATGATGCCGAACGCATACCGTGTCCATTTGTTTTAAGTCCCAATTCACGTGCTGTAGATGATGAAAGAAGCCAATTTTTTAAAATACCATTTTCAATAATATTGAGTGTTTGCCCCTCTACCCCTTCTCCATCAAAAGGATGAGAAGCATTTCCACGTAATCGCAAAGGTTGATCGGTTACATTAACATTAGGCTTCATCACTTCCTTGCCTAGGAAATTCTGTAAAAGACTCGTTTTTCGAGCCACAGAGGCTCCATTGACCATAGATGCGATATGCCCTGCAATTCCACGAGCCGTACGCGGATTAAAAATAACATCAACGCTCCCAGTCGCCGCACGAACTGCACCCAAACGTCGAACAGCACCAAGCCCTGCATTCTTTCCCACAGTTTCTGCTGCCTCTAAATCAGAAAAATGTAAGGCTGTTGTATAATCATAATCCCGCTCCATCTGTGTTCCTTCACCTGCAAGAGCACTACAAGAACGTGAAAAACAACTTGAGCGATAGGCTCCACAAAAACCATCGCTGGTCACAAGAATAAACCCACTACGGCCATAAGCTGTTGCAGCGCCACCAGAATTGCTTACACCTTTAACATCAAGAGCTGCTGCCTCCGTTTTTAAAGCATCTTCTGTTAAAAAATGACTGCTGGGTACAAAATCATCAAAAAGATCAAGATCTTTAGGATACTTAACCAAACACTCTTTATCTGCCAAACCTTCAAATAAACTATCGGGAGAAGCTTTAGCCATCGCAACAGCACGTTCCGCAAGTTCTTGCGGATAAGATCCTAAATTAGCAGAAACACTTGCTACTTTTTTTCCAACAAAAACCCTTAGAGTAAAATCATTGCTCTCTGCTGCTTCTGTCGATTCGACTTTCCCAAAACGAACTGATACACTGGTAGAATGAGCATGAACAATAACAGCATCAGCAGCATCTGCCCCAGAACGCTTTGCTGCTTCAACCAGCGAAACAGCTTTCTCAATCTGGTTTTTGTCAGTCATTATAGACTCCCTAAAATATTTTATTATTTACATTGATAAGCATTCTGACAAATTTATACAAATCAGAATATAACTCTTGTGTATTGATTCATAAGATTATGCACATTCATGCATTCTTTTTCTTTTAATGCATTAAATCATTTCCCTTTTAGCTTCTTTATGAAAAGACGTAATATGCCGTATATGCCGTAAAATCTCTTTAGTTTCAAGATTTCTCATGGGGCCCTTATCATTTTAGGAGCCAAATCTCCACTGACAATCAAATCAACAGAACAATTGGCAATTAACAAAAGTCTTAGCAATAACACTTGAATTTAAGCCAAAATCCTCAAAAATTCGAAAAGCATAAAATGATCTAAATCACAGGTCTTCCTTCCTCTGGGTAGTAAAAAACTTATCTCATATCTTTCCTATAGCATTCTTTAATTTCCAAGCAAGAATCAAGAAAATACCTTATATTTGTATACACTTCTTTGCTTCTATAAACTCTCTCATAATGAGACGGCACTCTTGTAAATGAAACAAAACTTAAACAGAGTAAAAAATATTTCCTTCTATTATGGTTTCAACAAAATGAGCAGTCATAAACTTCTTTACCCTAATGGACGTAATATCATAAAGAACTCATTTTTATATTTAAAAGTAATCAAGAAATTATCTTGTAATCTTTCAATAAAATTAACAGTTTGATTTATACTTATAATTTATTGTTTTGTAATTTGTATAAAAAAGCCTAATATCATAAAATTCTCTCTGTTTCGAACCTATTCATGTTGAGTCAATCACAACTATTTGCGAGCAAATCATAAGTAAGGAGCGTATGAATGAAAACCATTTAAGAAGAAATCAAAATGTCTCTTATGAAGGTTTTAAATGCAAAAGCTATCGCAACATTAGAAACCAGCAAATATCATGACGATATGGGCCTACATCATAAGAGAAGCAATGAGCTTCTGAAACTTTCTCATTTTCAACGAAGAGAGCATCTTATAAGCTTTTATATATAAAAAATTCAATGAATTTCATAAGATTTTTAGCGCAAAATTAATCCCGTAAGATGATTTGAATCGATTTCAACAGCTAACTAAAACCAAATCATAGCTCATCAATTTGCTATATACTCATAACTGATTTCATTCTAACAAGGCTAAGAGTTCTGCACCTTTTTTAAGGTATTAACTTCTTTATAAATGCACCCCCTTACAAAATGCTTTTGTTTTCAGTAAGAGCACGTCTGCTCATTTCAATCATTGCATCGCGAAGATGTAACTTAATTTTTGACCCAATAATCATTCCAAAGAAAGGAGAAAATAAACCAGACATGGTTACAGTATGACGAATTTTGTTATTTGAAGAACCCGATTTTGTTGAACAAATATATTCATGATTAAAACTCATACGTGTAAAAGGAAGTTTAGCATAATCAGAAAAACAAACATTTTTTATAACTTTATCAAGTGTAAAAGTTACTGTAGGTCCCTTTTTAGGTTTCATGCGTCCTATAGCGCCTTCTTTGAAAGGACCAGAAAGTTCTACCCACTCAAGTTCACTATCCCAGCAAGGCCATGATGTGTATTTTATAGAAAATAATATAATGTTTTTATTTATATTTTAAAACATGAGGGGTGTCTTAATAAAGTTAAGGGAATATGATTTTGCAATATACTTCTAATTATTACGAATCAAGAGTTCTTTTCGGGGTGGTTTTTTAGCAAAACCTGCTGTCCAAAGGGTCTCTAATTCTAAAAAGTCAAAATCCTTAAAAATCTCTCGAACCGCATCACAATCATTCAGACTCA
>NZ_JBHIRB010000016.1:0-31653 GCF_042196845.1 Bartonella sp. AA9NXGY | reverse complement strand
AGGCGAGCGCGAACTATCGCTAGCGACAGAATTTTCAAATTGACTGTACATTGTACACTTAACTCATTGATAAATAATGATTTCAGTGTGTGTACTGTACAGTACGCGATTATTTTTAGATAAAAATTATTTTTATTCTTGACATTGTTGCGTTTATATATATTTTCGAATCAGGTGCCTGAAAACACCTTAAAACATCTAGCGGATTGATTGCCGAAATAATCGATCTTCTGTGCATTGCAAAGGCTTTGACTCATTATATGCGACAAGTGTATAATGACCTCATCGGGTGTAGTTACGCTATACAATACCCTTATGGGGAAAGCGTAACGACGGACTAGATGCCGTGTTTTCAGCACCCGATACCTTTTAAAGGTATCAATGAAAACCTCTAACATCTAGGAGTTCATAATGAACACTCTTATAAAAATTACAGAAAGTGTTGCTAATAGTGCTACCACTCAGACTATGTCGAGTCGTGAAATTGCGGGGGTATGTAGTAAGAAGCATAAAAATGTTATGCGAGACATTAAACAAATATTTAGCGAGCTCAAATTTGAACCGGCTAAGTTTTTAAGCAGTTATATTGATGAACAAGGAAAAACACGCCCTTGTTATAATTTACCCAAACGTGAATGTTTAATTCTTGTTTCTGGTTACAGCACTGCTTTACGAGCCAAAATCATTGACCGCTGGCAAGAATTAGAAAAACAGGTAGCCACACCACAAGTTGACTACTCTAAACCGGAGGCATTACTTGGTGTTTTGAATCACTTACAAAGTCAAATAGAGCAGAAAGATCATGTTATTGCAGAATTAGCACCAAAAGCAGAAGCGCTTGAAGGCTTAAAGCGTTCTGAGGGGGCTATGTGTGGCATCTTATTGTTTTTTATTCACGAGTAGTTGTTCAAGGAGCTTTTTGAGATCTTCTGAATTCATTGCCAGTAGGTGATTTAATGTAACGGTAGTGCGGACAGAATCTTCTAAACGAGCAAGAATTTCACCCGTAAGGCTACGATGATTTGCCTCAGCAAGCTCTTCCAATTGATTTTTCAGTTCAATTGGAATGAGAAATTTAAATTGCACACGATCTTTTTTTGTCATGCACCTAAAATATACCTAAAATACACTTGACACAAGGTACCTTTATGGTACTGAATATGTGCATATGGAGTAAAATGAAAACGATCCAATATAAAATAAATATGCCACATACATTAAAGGAGTGGTTGTTTAATCGGGCGACTGAGAATGATCGCTCTCTTTCATCTGAAATAATTAACATTCTCAAAAAAGAAAAAGCGCTAGAGCATAAGTCCGCAAAAACTCTCTCTAACGCTTTACATCTAACTAACCTGAAAGAGGTCAATTACAATGAATAATAGCACATACTTACCTATCAATAAAGACAAATTAATCAAATTACGAGAAGTCGAAAACGAGCCTCGTGTTCGCGATGTGGATTTAGCAGAAAAATTAGGGTTTGTTCGTACACGTGACGTTAGAAAATTAATTACAAGAAATATGCAAGAAATAGAACGGTTTGGGAGGTGCGCCACTGTGGCGCACGTAATAAAGGGCAATAACGTAACAGAATATTGGCTTAACGAAGAGCAGGCGTTATTGATTGCGACATTATCGAATACAGAAAAATCTTCTCAAGTCCGTTATATGCTTATTAAATTATTTGTTGCATGGCGTAGGGGCGAGATAAAGCAATCCTATGTTCAATCGATTGACTACTCCAGTCCAGCAGTAATGCTTGGTGTCTTAACGCATTTAAAAGATGAAAACGAGCGGAAAGACAATATCATTGCTAAATTAGCTCCAAAAGCAGAGGCTTTGGAAGGTTTAAAACGCTCTGATGGTTTATTCGGTCTTATTGAAGCAGCAAAGATGTTGGAAGTACGACCAAAGGATTTAACTGATTACTTACGTAAACATGATTGGGTGTATCGGCGTGCTCCAGGGGTGCCACTGTTACCTTATCAGGACAAGATCAAGAAAGGATTTATGGATTGTCCTGCTATTACCATTCAAAGACCTGATGGTACAGAAAAAGTGCTCCCTTCAACAAAAATTACATCCAGAGGATTGGCATGTTTGAGAGAACAAATCCATGGAGGTGTACAATGAACACCAGTGTCGACTTCTTATGCGATTTGTGGATAGCGTTGTTTCAATTTTCTAATAATGAAAATATTAACGACAAAGAATGTACTGCTTTGGTTGACATCATGAGTCTGGTAGAAAAGGTTTTGATTTTAAAACTTCAAGATGAAGTACCAAATATACTTAAAATCTTGACAGTTCTAACAGATTTTGGAGATTCAGAACTACCGCATAGCATGGATTCTTTGTTGCGAGCCTATGTTCCTACTTTAGAGAACCCGATTGCAAAAGTAGCTTAGACCTACAACATAATTTTATCTCCTCGTCTTTTAGGCGGGAAGGTGGTTAAGAAGGCAATAAAATTAAGATGCACTATACCAAGTTGATCGTCCACCACCATGACGTATCAAAAGACCTTTTTCAACTAATGATGTAAAAGTTACTTTAAGTGTATTAGGGCTTGCACCAACCTCACGCACCATATCGCGGGTTGTAACACGTCCGTGATTACGCACATAATCAAGAATATTAAGAGCCAATTCAGATAAGGAAAAAAGAGCATTTTTTTCACTCTCTATTTTTATTTCTAATTGGCGTTTTTGTTTTTGTAGAGCACGTAAAAAAAAGAGTATCCAAGGCTCCCAATTGGGTGTTTTAGTATAAATTGTTTTTTGAGTTTGATTTAAAGCTAAGTAATAGCTTTCTTTATTATTCTCAATAATGCTTTCAAGTGATGAATATGGTACATAAACATAACCTTTTTGTAACAAAAGAAGGGTGGTTAAGATACGGCTTAAACGTCCATTTCCATCTTGAAAAGGATGAATAGCTAAAAATGTTACATTAAAAATACCAATCGTAAGTAAAGGATGAAGATCCTTTAATTCATTGGTTTTATTGAACCAAGTAATAAGCTCTTGCATTCGGTATGGTGTATCAAATGGTGTAGCTGTTTCAAAAACAATGCCAACCATTTTCCCTTGAGAATTAAATGCTGCTACATCATTGCGTAAAGTCTTATATTCACCTCGATGTCGTTGATCTTTCTCACTATTACACAAAAGATCACGATGAAGTTGTTTAATATGATTTTCAGTAATAGAAATATCACTCCAAGATTGAAAAATTGTTTCCATAACCTTGGCATAACCGATAACTTCTTGTTCATCACGACTCTTGAAACGTTTAATTTCTAAGTTTACCAAAAGCTGTTCGATTTCGCGGTCTGTTAACTTACTCCCTTCAATGCGTGTAGAAGATCCAATACTTTCAACAGTAGCAATATGGCGAAGGGCGTTCAATCGCTCAGGTGCAAGAGTACCAAGAGCGCGCCATGCCCCTTTGAACTCATCAATCTCAGTAATGAGAGCCAACAATTCTTGTGTAATTTGGAGTGTATCTGTTTTCATACCGGAATATATACCCGATTATACCCGATTGTCAATCATTCGTAACACAGTAAACTCTTACTTCTTATGGCAGAGAAGAAGGCAAGGAGCAACTATGAATAAGAAAACGCGTAAGGGTCTATCGGTTCGTGCGTTTGCAAAAAAGATGGGTGTTTCACATAATGCAGTGGTTTCTCGGATAAAGACAGGTAAATTTGATGCGGCTCTTTTTGAAGATGGTTCTGTCAATGAAGCGCTTGCAACAGCTATCTGGAATGAGAATCCAACAAAGCGCCCTGCTCCATTTTTAGCACCGGATGGTCAACCGCTGACAAAGATCAAACAAGCCTCCACAGATGGAGCCAATGAATACAAGATAAAACTGGAGCGAATGCAAGTTGCGCTAGCAAAAGAAAAGATTGCTCTGGAAAAGTTACGCGAAACCACTGTTGATCGTGAAGAAGTGAGAAAAGAAGCATGGAACTTTGGAAGAGCGCATCGAGATACAATGCTCAATTTTGCCTATCGCTTTGGTACTGAAATTGCGGCGCAAGTGGGATGTGATGCTGCGAGCCTTATTGGAGCTATCGATCATCATATGCGCAAAGCTTTAGTGGAAAATGTCGTCCCTGTTTCTTTTCACGATCCCAACATTTTAGAAGAGAATCCAGAACATGATAAGTGATGCTTCGCCCTCGTCCTCTGGTGCTGGGCTCTTTTTTTGCTATGCGAATGAAGGACGCCGTCCTGACCCGCCTTATACTGTTTCCCAGTGGGCTGATAAAAATCGTTATTTGAGCACAGTTACGAGTGCTGAGCCTGGATTATGGAGGACTATACGTACCCCCTATTTACGAGAGATCATGGATAATCTTTCTGTTTATGATCCGACTGAAACAACGGTTGTGATGAAGGGGGCTCAGATTGGAATGTCGGAAGCAGCGTTGAACTTTTGTGGTTATGCCATTCATCATAGTCCAGGACCTGCCCTTTATGTGATGCCGACCGTTGAGACCGCTAAGAAACTGTCAAAGTCTCGTCTTGATCCGATGATTTCAGCTAGCCCTGCTTTAAGTGAACGCATTGCTCCTGCTCGTGCAAGAGACAGTGGAAATACAATGTTTTCAAAGGAATTTTATGGGGGGACATTGATGATTACAGGAGCAAATAGTGCTGCTGGATTGCGTTCTTCTCCTATTCGCTATTTGGTTTTGGATGAAGTCGATGCTTACCCATTGAATGTCGATAATGAAGGCGATCCTGTAACAATTGCGGAAAAACGAACCTCTGCTTTTATTCAACGTAAAATTTTTAAATTGTCCACGCCGACACACCGTGACACAAGCCGTGTAGCCAAGGATTTTGCGCTAGGTGATCAGAGATATTACAATGTCCCTTGTGATGCATGTGGTGTTCTACAACCCATTGTTTGGTCACAAATTAAGTGGCCAAAAGGCGCCCCCGAAAAAGCTGTTTTTGTTTGTGCGCATTGTGGTCATGAACATGCCGAACATCGTAAGTCCACCTTAATGGCAGAAGAAAACGGTGCTTGTTGGATCGCAACACAGGAGTCAAGTAAGCCTCGTCTGCGTTCTTACCATATTTCAGCGCTTTATTCGCCATGGCTGACTTGGGGCGATTGTGCGCGCGAATTTTTAAGAGCCAAAGAAGACCCTGCTCTTTTGCAAGTTTTTATTAATACAGTGCTTGGAGAGCCATGGGAGGACAGAACAGGCGAAGTTGTTGATCCTGATAGCCTCTATGCAAAACGCGAAGATTATCCCCTTGCACCAGAACAATCCGTCGTGTTGACAGCTGGTATTGATGTGCAAAATGACCGCTTGGAACTTGAAGTGGTGGGATGGGGGCGTAGTGAAGAAAGTTGGCATATTGATTATCAAGTGATCCTTGGTGATCCCTCTTCTTTTGAAGTGTGGGACCAATTGGATGAATATCTTGCAAAACGTTGGCCACATCCAGGCTATAAAGAGGGGATTAGGATAACAGCTGCTTGTATTGATACCGGTGGTGGACATACACAGGCGGTTTATAATTACGTGCGCCCCCGTGAGGAGCGGCGTATCTGGGGCATTAAGGGGCAAGCGGGATGGCGTGCGGTATGGCCACGCCGACCAAGCAAAAACAATAAAGGACAGATTAATCTCTATATTGTTGGTGTTGACGCGGCAAAAGATATTATCACGGCACGGTTTAAAAAATCGGGACCTGAAGCATCAGGGGCTGGTGCAACACACTTTCACAAAAGCCTTGACCAGGAATATTTTGACCAGCTAACCGCTGAAAGAAAAGTCATCAAATATTTCAAAGGCTTCAAGCGTATTGAATGGCAAAAAAGTGAAAAGGCAAGAAACGAAGCCTTGGATTGTAGGGTCTATGCTTATGCGGCTTTACAAGGTCTGATTTCGGCGGGAATAAACCTTAATCGAGAAGTTGATATCTTAGAAGAGCGTTTGGAAAAACTTAAAATTGAAGGTTCTGTAGAGCAACCAACATCTGGGATTTCTTCATTCACTTCTCCAAGAAGATCTCAGATAGCAAAACCTCAAAGGAAACAATCCAGAACAGTGATGAATCCTTATATGCGAGGGGATTGGAGGTAATTTGTGGGTGAAACTTTAGAACCAATTAACAGCAAAATTGACAGACTGGAAAGTTTAAAAAGGCGGCGTGAACAAATTGAAGAGGCTCTTTATTCGGGTGCGCAATCAGTGCGTCACGGCGATAAGCAAGTCAGCAATCGTTCTGTTGAGGAACTTCGCAGAGCGCTTGAGATGCTGAACATACAAATAGCCAACCTTGAAGGGCGCAAGCGTTCACGCGTTTTCTATTTTAATATATCACGAGGCTATTAATGGCTGGTTTTTTCAATAAACTCACGGGCTTTTTTACAATTTCTCGTCAACACAATCCGCCTTTTGAAGCTGCAAGTAAAAGCCGCCGTATGGGTGGTTTTGACCCCGCAAAAAAACATATCAATAAAGCGATTGAAGAATGTGGTGATACCATTGTTGCTCGTTCAAGATGGCTTTATGATAATGAATCTCTTTATGGGTCTGCAACGGAAGAATGGGTCTCTGCGGCTGTTAGTGATGGGATTAAACCTTATCCTCGTATTGAAGGTTTTCAAGAAGAAAAGAAAAAGCTTTTAGACTTATGGTGGCAATGGGTTGATGAGGCGGACTATGATGAAGATGCCAATTTTTATGGACTTCAAGCAACCATTGCACGAGAAGTCTTTCTAACTGGTGAATGTTTTGTAAGACTACATTATGTTGACCTCTACGGGCGCTCTGGTGTGCCGCTTCAATTACAAGTTTATCCCACCGAAATGTTAGACCTTACTTACAATGGACCGGCTGATATTGAAGGCAATTACATTCGTATGGGGATTGAATTTAATGCCAGTGGCAAGCGTGTTGCTTATCATTTCTGGGAACATCACCCCTATGATGATGTCCCTGCAAATATGGCATTTGAGAGCCAAGAGCGCGTGCGTGTCCCTGCTGAAATGGTCATTCATATCAAAGAGCGCCGTATTGCCGGACAATTGCGCGGTTCTCCAAAAATAACGCGCGCTATGACAAAGATCTTTCAACTCGAATCCTATGACGACGCAGAACTCGATAGAAAAAGGACGGCGGCTCTTTTCGCGGCGTTTGTCAAGGACAATTCACCAAACGTCGAAAAATTATCCGATAATCGTGATAAAAACAACGTTGAAGAAGAATACAAAGCACCTGTCATTGCGCCCGGTGCATCTCTTTATTTAGGAGAGAATAAAGAAGTTACATTCTCAAATCCTGTTGAGGTTGGTGGCTCTTATGAGGCTTTTCAATTTCGCAATATCTTGAAAATTTGTGCAGCACTTAATATGCCTTATGCCGTTGTGACTGGAGACGTTACGCGGGGGAATTTTTCAAATGTACGCACCTCCATCATTCAGTTTAGACGGCACGTCAAACAATGGCGTGAACATATTATTGCCTTTCAGTTTAACCGCATTGTTTGGGAGCGTTTTGTTGAAATGGCAGTGCTTGCTGGATGCGTCAATTTGCCAGGGTGGGAAGAAAATTCCTTGCCATGGCTTCAATGTGAAAGCTTTGCACCCCCGCTTGAAATGATTGATCCAAACAAGGATATCTCAGCGGAAAAAGAAGAAATTCGTGCAGGCTTGAAAACACGACGCATGGCACTTGCCGAGCGTGGCTTTGATATCGACAGCATTCATGCCGAACTGCAAGAAGAGCACACAGACGCTCGTGCGCGCGGCTTATCTTTTGACACGGATATGGCAGCGCCTTCTGGTGAAAATCAAGTGATTGATACAGCAGATTCAGAACCTTCTGAGACTTATGAAAGTAACCAAGGCAGTGAGGCACATAAAAATGGTGAATAATCTCGACATGCCGTTTTTGGCATCACGGCTTTTTGGGGTTCCACATATGCTTGCCTCGACAAAACTTGATGTCATTTTGAATGCTCTTGCACCACGCCTTTTTGAGGGAGAAAAGTTTCCCATTGAAGCTTATTCGCAAGAGAATACAGAAGCTTTAAGACCCCCTGAAACTTATGTAGTACAAAACAATGTTGCCATAATACCGGTTCATGGCACGCTTGTGCGCCGTGGTGCATGGCTTGGGGCTTTATCGGGGCTAACCTCTTATGAAGGTTTAAGCGCTTCTTTTCGTGAAGCCATTGCACAACCTGATGTTCGCGCTGTTTTACTTGATATTGATAGCGGCGGTGGAGAAGCCGGTGGTGTGTTTGATTTGGTTGAAGAGTTTCAAACACTCTCAAAACAATACGACAAGCCCATTTGGGCACATGCCAATGAGTTTGCTTGTTCTGCAGCTTATGCCATTGCTTGTGCGGCTTCTCAAATATGGGTAGCTCGCACAGGGGTTGTGGGCTCGATTGGGGTTGTTTGCGCCCATCTTGACCAATCTCGTGCGGATGAAAAACACGGGCATAAATGGACCTTTGTCTTTGAAGGTGATCACAAAACCCATGGCAACCCTCATGAACCCTTGAGCGATACAGCACAGATAAAAATGCAAGCCGATTGCGCCCTGCTCTACGAGATGTTTGTCGATTTGGTGGCGCAAAACAGACGCTTAAATGCTGCTGCAATTCGTGACACAAAAGCAGAAACTTTTATAGGCACCCAAGCGATCACGCTTGGATTAGCAGATGCGCAGGGCACCCTTGCGCAAGCTTTGGAAGCCTTAACGGATTCCATATCACAAAACCCAACATCAACAGAAAAAGAAGGACAAAACACATGGCACGCACACAATACCGCGCTGAAGAAGAGGATGACGAAAAGATTGTCGACATCATCAATGACGAGGAAGAGGACGAAGACGATAGTGACATCGACAAAAACGCCGAAATCTTTGACGACGAAGAAAACGAAGATGAAGACAATGAGGACAAGCAGGAAAACATAAAAGCTGCTCTTGAAAAAGAAAGAAAGCGCGCAAAAGCACTAACAACCCTTGAAAGGCAAGCAAAGCACTTAGGCGTTTCTTTTGACGCAGCAAAAGCTATTCAAAACGGTATGAGTGTCGAGAAAGCACGCCAGTGTGTGTTGACGGCTGCTAGCTCTCAAAGCGCGTCTTTAAAAGTCTCGCCTTATACCCCTCATAGTGATGGGACGAGCAAGGCAAAGATTTATGCAAAATGGGAAGCAGCTTGGAGGGCAGTGAAATGACGAATATTATTTATGACGACGTACGCAATGGCGCTTATCTTGGACCCTACGACCCCGATATGTCAAATGAAGAAGTGCTGTTTGCATCAGGAGCATTCATTGAAGCTGGAACTGTCATGGGGAAAATTACAGCATCACAAAAATATACCCCCCTTAATCCAGCAGCATCAGATGGCAGTCAAACACCGGCAGGGATTTCTTTTGCCACTATTGACGCAACAGAAGCAGATCAACGTGCCGTGATTACAGCACGCTTATGCACTGTAAAAGCTTCTGAACTTCTATGGCCAGATGCCATCACGGATGAGCAAAAGAAAGCAGCCATTCAGTCTTTAGAAGACCATAACAACATTCTATTGCGATAGGAGAATGCACACATGGATATGAATTTTTTTAAACATGATGCTTTCTCAAGCATCACAATGATGAAAGCCATTGAAAACTATGAGTTTCAACCTGGTCTTGTAAGCTCTCTTAATCTTTTTGAGGAAGTTGAAACCAGTACCACAGTGGTTGGTATTGAACGGCGTGATAATACATTTTCGCTTATTCAAACCAGTGAACGTGGCGCACCTTTGGCAGAAGGTGATAGAGAGGGTCGTAATCTTCGGTTTTTCAAAACAACACGGATTGCCAAAAGTGATACCGTAAAATCAGAAGAAATCCAGAACCGTCGTGAATTTGGCGCAGAAGATCAGTTAGAGACAGCAATGAAATATATTGCCAAGAAACAAAAGAAACTGATTTCTGAAATAGAATTGACATGGGAAAATATGCAGCTTGGCGCTGTTCAAGGGGTGGTTCTTGATGCCGATGGCTCTGTTATTGTCGATTGGTACAAAGAATGGGAAATCGCACCACCAAAGCCGATTGATTTTAAATTAAATAATGAGACAACCAATGTTGCGGACCATGTTGATCAAGTCATTATGAGGATGATTGAAGCTTCAAAAGGAGCATTTTCTGATCGTTCGCGGATTATTGGGCTTTGTGGTAATGAATTCTTTTCCAAGTTGAAAAACCATAAAACAATTCGTGAGACCTATTTAAACACAGCCTTAGCACAGACACTCAATAGCGCCGGAGGTGTTGCAACACCAAGTTCGATTGGCTCTGGGAGCTTTGGTAGTTTTGACTTTGCGGGTGTGACTTTCATTAATTACCGGAGTATTCACAACTATAATGTGAGTGCGAAGGCTGGAACAAAGCGCGCTATAGGCATTAAGCCTGATGAATGCCAATTCTTTCCTGTTGATGCGCCTGGTGTCTTCCAAAAAACCTTTGCTCCTGGTGAAAGCTTGGATTTTGCCAACACGGTTGGAAGGCCGCTCTACACGATGCTTATCGTCGACCACGACCGTAATGCATGGGTAAAACCGGAGGTCTATAGCTATCCGCTTTACATCTGTACACGCCCTGAAATGCTGTTTAAAGCAGTGATTGGAGCGAAATAACATGCGGTGGAACGGGCTGCTAAACCAAATGGTTAAAGATGTGCGCAACACTTTTGGGCAGCCCATCATCTACACGCGAAAAGACAATCAGCAATCGTTTCAAATTACAGCGATTTACGGCATTAAACATTCGGAATCGGACGCCGGTGGCAGAATCCCCACCACAATTCCAAGAAAGGAACTTGATCTTTGTATCAATGACATCGGGGGAATACCACCAAAACCTCAAGATAGTATTGTGGTCCTCTCTCCTGAAAACAACAAAGCCCCCTCTTCTCAAGAGCACTTCGTGGTCACAGATGTCCAAGCCTCTGAATCCGGTATGTATAAGCTTATCTTGCGGGAGATAAAACAATGAGGAACCTTTGTATTGTGTATTTCAAAATCAATAAGGCTGCCCAAGAGCCCTAACCACTGCAGCAAATTGGGGAGTAGCGGTGAATTTGTAGTTCCATGGTATACCAGAGCGGCGATGAACCCGACATCCCTCATATGTGATGTCTACTGATGCAATTCGTGTCCAAGTAGTTCGTTCATTCTTTTCAGAGCTTTCAAACACAATAGCTTGATCGGTTACCAAAAGACGCCCACGTGCTACAACTACCATTTGTTCTATTTTATTTACTCTACGTTTACCAACAAAATTAGCATATTCTTGAACTCCCAACAGTTTTTCATTAGGTGCTAGACGATAATCATATTCACTTGCATCAAGTTCTTGAAACATTTCACATGCTTCGGAAAAATTAAAGGGAGGGATATCTGGTTGTAACATCGCAACTTGTTGTTCAAAATGTTTTTTGCGTCTGTATAGACAATAATTATATAAAGCGGAACCTGCAGAAAAAGTGAGGATTATTAACAACCCCCATCCCCAAAAGCCTAATCCATCATCTTTGTCTGGTTTGTTAACTTGAGTGGGGGTAATTTGCTTATCAGTATCCTCAGCTGGTGCCTGAGTCACGCTGTCATCTTGAGTAGCAACATCTATTGACGAAGTCGAGGAGGAGGTAACAATTTCATTATTGTGTGTAATTTGATTTGGTTTGTCTTTGTGTACAGAAGCACCTACTATCGCAGAGCCGATAAATAATAAAGCTCCAATACCAAGAGTTTTCAGTCCGTTTTTCCGCCATTTTTTTATACATATTAAAATAAGTCCAACAATAATGACTGGCAATGATAACAACCATACAATCATCGCAATTGTATCAAGTATATCGAGCATTATTTTCCCCCTCCGCTATAAATAAAAAACTGAATCAAAAGATTTAAAGTGAGTCGACAAATAAAGTAAAGATAGCTTATCATTTTTAGAAAAAAGTGATATTAATGCTTGACATCATCATAAGGATATGAATAATCGAATCATGTGCCTAAGAAACACTTTAAATACACAGCGGATAGATTGCCGAAACAATCTCTTCTCCGCCAATTAAAAACTTTGACTCGTTATATGTTACACGCATATAATGGTTTTGTCGGGTGTGGCTGTGCCATAAAATACCCTTTTGGGAAAAGCATAGCGACGGACTGTGTACCGTGTTTCTTAGCACCCGGCATTCCTCTGGAATGTCAATAAGAAACTTCTAACTACACAGGAGTTCATCATGAACACACTTATAGAAATTAGAGAAAACACTGCTAATAGTGTTAGCACTCAGACTATGTCTAGTCGTGAGATTGCTGAATTATGTGGTAAAGAACATCGGAATGTTATGCGGGATATTCGGCAAATACTCACTGAGCTCAAAATTGAGCTGAGTGAATTTGCAGGATTCTACAGAGATTCAATAGGTCGTACTCTTCCTTGCTACAATCTTCCCAAACGTGAGTGTTTAATTCTTGTTTCGGGTTACAGCACTGCTTTACGAGCAAAGATTATTGACCGCTGGCAAGAATTGGAAAGACAAGTAACAACACCACAAGTTGACTATTCGAAACCTGAGGCATTACTTGGTGTTTTGAATCACCTACAAAGTCAAATTGAGCAGAAAGATCATGTTATTGCCGAATTGGCTCCAAAAGCAGAAGCTTTAGATGGTTTAAAACGCTCTGATGGGTTGTTTGGTCTTATCGAAGCAGCAAAGATGTTGGAGGTACGACCAAAGGATTTAACGGATTACTTGCGTAAACATGATTGGGTCTATCGACGGGCTCCAGGAGCTCCCTTGTTACCTTATCAGGACAAGATCAAGAAAGGATTTATGGATTGTCCTGCTATCACCATTCAAAGACCGGATGGTACAGAAAAGGTGCTGCCTTCAACAAAAATTACATCCAGAGGATTGGCATGTTTGAGAGAGCAAATTCATGGAGGTGTGCAATGAAGATAGATACCAACTTCCTATGCGATTTGTGGATGGCATTGTTTCAGTTTTCTAATCATCAAAGCATTGGAGATGAGGATTGCACTGCCATAATTGAGATTATGGGCATGGTGGAAAAAGCTTTGATTTTAAAACTTCAAAATGAGGTTCCAAATATTACGAAGATTTTAGCAATTCTTACAGATTTTGGAGATTCAGAGTTACCGCATAGCATGGATTCTTTGTTACGCGCTTATGAACCAAATTTCGAGAGCCCCATTAAAAAGGTTGCTTAACTTAAAAACAAAACTCCCCTCCCTGTTCTTAAAATGGGGAGTGGTTAAACCCTACATTCAAATTTATTGATTTTGGCAAATTCGTCTGCTTTTTCAGTTTGTAATATACTAACGTCATAAGCAGCTTGCATGTTAAGCCAAAATTCAGCAGTAGTATCAAAAAAATAGGCTAATCTGAGAGCAGTATCGGGAGTCACTGGACTATTTTCAGCAACAATACGTTCTATTCTCGTGCGTGGAACATTTAATGCTTTTGCAAGAGCATAAGCAGAGAGGGCATATTCTTTTAAATATTCCTCTCGTAAAATTTCTCCGGGATGAATCGCTATATAATTTTTCATCTCGACCTCCTACAGATCAATGATAATCTACGATTTCAACTTCATAAGCGCCATTAGAGCGCCATTCAAAACAAATACGAAACTGGTCATTAATACGGATAGAATATTGACCTTTACGCTCTCCTTTCAATGCTTCTAGACGATTTCCCGGAGGACTACGCAAATCTTTAAGATCAACTGCTTTATCGAGCATAAACAATTTTCTTTGGGCTATACGCACTAGAGTGGTGGGAAAGCCTCTGGGCGGATTGCCTTCTAAAAGATCTTTACACCGCTTATCAGCAAAAGATTCAATCACCAAATCACCTTTATTCATTCTTTTACGTATCATAACACGATACTAATATAAAGAAAAGGATAAATGTTAAATAACAGGAACACTCATGCATCCGAGAGAGACGATAAGGGAAAGTTTTGTTGCGTTGATTAAAGCAGCAAAGACGGCAGCTGGTGACAATGTTTTCAATATGCGTGATTTCAACTTTTCCGTTGAGAACACGCCTGCAATTAATATCTCAACACAAAGTGAAACGATTGAAGATGGCTATGATTATGGAATAAGGCGGCGTGTTTTAACGCTAGATGTTGAATGCTATACAACATGTGAAGAGGGCGCACGTTTTGTTGACCAATTAGCATGGGAAGTTGAAGAGATTTTCCATGCCAACCCCAATCTTAACAACACTGTTGAGACATGCCGCCTGCAAAATATTGCTTTTGCCTTTGGTGATAATGGCGCCCTAGCGCTCCATGGTGCGATTTTAACCTTTGAAATCACTTATGTGACAAATATCCCCAACATGGATGAAGAAGAAGGCAGTGTAACAGCAAGAATCGTTGAACCTTTCTTAAGCTTTGAACCAGAAACAGGCGTGAAAAATAAAGATAAATACCATAAAATTGAAGGTGGACATGTTAGAGCGACGCGATAAAGAAATCACAGATCTAAAGAGACGTGTGGCCAATATGGTTGTGGTGGGGAAGATTAGCCATGTCGACCATAAAAACGCACGCTATCGGGTAAAAAGTGGCAATCTTGTCAGTGACTGGATTCCAGACACACAAGCCCGCGCCGGTAAAACACGTTCTTATGAAGGACGCGATGTTGGAGAGCAAGTAGTTGTTATCTCGTCATCAGGGGATTTATCACAAGGGGTGATTATTGGTTCACTTCATACAGATGCTAATCAAGCAGCCGATAAGGGCAGCATTCACCGAACGATATACCCTGATGGAACCAGCCTTGAATATGATGATGAACAAAACACTTATGGAATTCACATCAAATCCGGCGGAAAGTTTATCCTGACAATCGCTGATGGTGTGTCACTAAAAGGTGATGGTGGCAAGCTAGAGCTTACCGCACCGGAAGGCATAAAAATTGTTTCAGAAAGCGATATAAATTTAAACGCAAAAGGCGGCATCTCTTTGAAGGCAGGTAGTAGCATTTCACTGAATTCGAATGATAGTCTCTCTCTTCATTCTGGAAATAATGTTTCCATTCATTCAAGTGGATTAAGACATAACGGCACCAATGTAGGAGCAACACATGTTCATGGCGGTGTTTCCCCTGGTGGTTCTATGACAGGAGGTCCCAATTGAACAGTGGAATGGACCGCACAACGGGAAAGCCATTAACCGGCATTGATCATTTGCGTCAATCAATCCTTGATATTTTGTTAACGCGGATTGGTTCGCGTGTAATGCGGCGTGATTATGGTTCACGTGTTGCTGAACTCATTGATGCACCGGTTAATAATGCTTTTGCTGTTGCTCTTTATGCTGCTGTTGCTGAGGCTTTAGACAAGTGGGAACCGCGTTTTAAATTGAAAAAAATTGATTTTAAAAGGGGTGAGAATGGACACGTTTCTTTATCCTTTGAAGGCATTTATTTGCCATCCGGCAAGCCCATTACCATGGAAGGATTATTGATAAAATGAATGGAGTGCTTGCAAAACCAGACATCATCACAGAACTTTCTTTTGAAGAAATACGCGCTGCTGCTCTTGTCCATTTAAAAGAGCTTTTGCCTGAATATACCATTCTTGAAAGTGATCCGGCCGTAAAAGTCATAGAGGCTTTTAGCTATCGAGAGTTGCTTTTAAGACAGCGTATTAACGAGGCAGCACGCAACAACATTCTTGATTTTGCAACCGGTGAATCTCTTGATGCTTTGGGAAACTGGCATGGTCTTGCCCGCATGGAGGGTGAAAGTGACGAGAGATATCGTGAACGCATACAGCTTCATGCCCGTGGAGGAAACGGAAGTGGAACAGAACCCTATTACAAACTTATCGCCTTAACAGCCGATAGTCGAGTGAAAGATGCCATTATCTATCGTAAAGGCAAAGACCCAACCATCTATGTTGCTCTTTTTGGTAATAATGAAGAAGGAACAGCCTCTGAAGATCTCATACAAGCAGTTTCACAAGCTCTTCACAGAAAAAATATCATCATGACCAATGATACAATCATTGTTCACGCTGCTGTCAAAAAAGTGCTGGATTTAGAAGCAGATGTTTGGCTGTTACCAGAAACATCTTTGAAAATTCTCACAACAATGGAAACAAATTTACGCACGGCTTGGAAACAAGAACAAGCCATTGGTCGTGAATTAAGTTTGTCGTGGTGGATTTCAAAACTAATGATTGCTGGTGTCCAGAAAGTGATTGCCATTACCCCAACACAAGACAGTATGGTTTGTGATGAAGAAATTTTATCGATTGGAAAAATCACCTTAAACTTCAAAGGACGTGCCCGCTAATGGTTGGTTCCCTCCTTCCCACAAACGCGACAGAATTTGAAAAGCGCCTTGCCGATGCTTGCGATTTTCATCAAGATATTGATGGTTCTGTTTTGGGGATTTCACGCGCAAAACTGATCACACGCCCTCCCCGTTTCTTGCCGTGGTTGATTGAAGAATACGGGCTTGGTGAACTGACACCTTATGTTCCAAACCTCTATGATTTGATTGATCAAGGGCTTCAATGGCAGCGGATACGTGGCTCACTTGCGGCAATAGAGATGGGGCTTGAATGGCTAGAGATTACAGCACGCTTTCAACCCGCCTGGACGGGGCGAGCATGGTGGAACTCCTTTCAACTTGATTTTGATCAGTTGCCTGAACGAACACAGCTTGAAGCCATTGAAGCGATTACAGATCTCTCCAAAAGTTTGCGCTCCGATTTTCGTCGTGGTGTTGCGGGGTATGATGTGCAAGCTGTTGAATGCAATATGTCACGCCTTGATGACAGCATGTTGGAGTATGAAAGCGGTGTTCGCTTAACAGCTGGGGGCACTTTGTTTTCCTTTGGGCGCACAACAGAGATCAATCACACGCTCACAAGAGAAGAAGGCAGGCTTATTGGTAATTGGATAGATGACTTTGACGAGGAGTTAAGCTGGAACCAAATTGATTATCCTTGGGATTTGGCAAATTTTCCGTGGTGTTCGGTCAAAAAACATGAACGCGATATGCTTATGGCAGAATGGTTTCATGGTCGCACGCTTTATCTCATGTTAAGAGACAGCCAAAATAGCGTGATTGGGTATCGCAGATGCTATGCTGTAGCGCCTGTCGAACAAGCTTTGGATGGTGTGTATAGCCATTGTGGCGGCAGATTCCAGCCCTCCTCGATGGGCACGGCGCTTTTTCTGGCAGCACGCACAGATTTTCACGATGTTGATGGCAAACAAGCAGCATTTGTTTCTATTCTCGTTCACGGCATTCCCAAACAAGATATCCCCCTTGGAAAGCTTTGGTGTGACGTCAATGAACTGAATGGTGGTGTCGAGATACTCAAAACGCCTGTCACTATTCCTTTGCGTGCCGATGTTCGCGAACAATTCAAGATTTTATTGAGGTTTTAATATGAAGCATGAAAGTGGTTTACCCTTTGCAATTGACAGATCTCGCGGCAAAGAGGAACAACAAAGCGTGGTGTTTTATGGCACGCGTCCCTTTATTCAAAGTGGTGAACTAAATGAGGTTCAAACCATCATCAGGGGGCGTCATGACCGTTTGGGACGCCTTGTGGCACAAGAAGGAGACCGCGTTGAACGGGCTGATGCTTTTGTCAACAAAGAGACAAGGACCGTCACTTTAACGGATGGCAAGATTTATATTGCCGGCGATATTTTCCCCGTTGCACCAGCTGTACTCAACAATGTTGCCATGATTGGGCGCTTGGAAATTGGTGTGAAGCTGCAAAAAAAATGGATAACACACGAAGATGATCCAGAGCTCTTGGGGCAAGTCCCTGGTACCTTAGCAGAAGGAGAGCCCGGAGCGGCACGCGAAACAGCACAGCTTGTTTGGGCACTGAAAGAGGATGCGCAGAATGGCACTTTCTTTCCGGTTTATATTTTACAAGATGGTGTTCTGATTGATCAAAAATCGCCCTCACTGCTTGAACCCGCCATGCAAGCTATTGCGACGTACGACCGCGCCCATGGGCATTATATCGTGAGTGGCTGCCGTGTGAGCGCATTGGGAGCAAATAATGGTTGCCAAGTGTTTAGTATTCAAGAAGGAGAAGCCAATATCAATGGCTTTAAACGCAAACGCTTAGCGGCTTTGCGCCATGAAGAGCCAGAGGATTTTTCGACAAGCGTTGTTCCTAGCGAAACGCATATTTTTGCGCCTCCAAAAGGGAAAACAAGTTTCACCTTTAAACCCTATTATTTTCCTCTTGCCGATATTCAGTCTCTTTTGTTGACAAAAGAAAAAACCGTTAACGTCACCCGCGGTGCGGTTGCCGCAGGGCGTGATGGTGTTCCTGATAAAAGCATCACCGCGTTTATTAAAGTCGTTCAAGGAAGCAAGGAATTTAAAGAAGGCACAGATTTTAAAAAAACAGGAGACACCATTGATTGGGCACCCGTGGGAGACGAACCTTTAGCAGGGAGCAGCTATAAGGTAACTTACCGCTATCGCGCAAAAATCACGGCTGATAAGGTAACAGCGCAGGAAATCACTGTCTCAGGGGGTGCGGAGGGTGGTGATATTATCGTCAGTTACACTTACAAATTACCCCGCATTGACCGTATTGGTCTCAACACGGGGGGCAATGTGGTTTACATCAAAGGTATCTCAGTAGATCATCCCATGGCACCGAGTGTCCCTGATGATGTGTTGTCCCTTGCAACCATTACCAACAATTGGCTTGAAACGCCGGTTGTGGTCAATGATGGCACACGGGTTGCCCCCTATGATGAAATGTGGCGCTATTTTCAACGAGTGCTTTCGCTTGACCGTCTGATGCAATTAGAACGGATTAAAAGCAATGTTGACTCTAAAGAGCCTGTTGCCAAAAAAGGCATGTTCGCTGATCCCTTTCTTGATGACTCTTATAGAGATGAAGGCTTTCAACAAACGGGGGCTGTAGGCAACGGCATTTTGCAGCTTGCCATTGACCCAACATTCTATACTGCTCCTTTAAAAGCGCCTGTCACCCTTGACTGGACAAATGAAGTGATCATTGCGCAAGAGTTGACAACGGCTTGCGAAAAGATCAACCCCTATCAAAATTTTGCACCCCTGCCTGGTACAGTAACCCTCACACCCGCGACAGACTTCTGGCATGAACAGCGTACCGATTGGCTCTCGGGTATCACCAATCAAATCATCATGGGCTGGAACCGTGGCAGTACCATACGTAGAACAGAAGTAAGCGATAATTTCATCAACACACACCAAGAACAAATCGATTTTTTGAGACAAATTACCCTTTCTTTCAAAATTGAAGGTTTTGGCAGTAGCGAAATCTTGGAACGTCTTACCTTTGATGGTGTGAATATTTTACCAAAGAGTCTCCTTATTGCCGATAGCAAGGGCACCCTTGAGGGCGCTTTCACGATTCCACAAAATATTACCGCTGGCACAAAAAACGTTGTGGCAAGGGGAAAAGGTGGAACCATTGCAACGGGGCTTTTTACCGGTCAAGGTCTGATTGATGTGAAAGTGATGCGGCGCACCACCACGGTGAAGATATGGACGCAAGTGGACCCACAAGCGCAAGTCTTTACCCCCGATGAAACACGGCAAATCACCGGTATTGACTTTCATCTTTGCAAAATCGGTAATGAAAACCATGATCTGGTGATTGATTTGGTCACCACAGAAAACGGTTATCCGACCGCCGATATTCAAGCGCAAAGCTTTTATTCTATGAAGGGCGCAAAGCTAGGGTGGGCAGAGGCACGCTATGATGTACCACTCCTTGTGATGGATGACCGTTTAACGGCTTTTGTCATTAAAACCGATGATGCTGATCATTCCGTCTCTTTAGCAAAGCTTGGAGATTTTGATGCAGAACACCAGAGATACGTCTCGAGCCACCCTTACGTGACCGGTCCACGCTTTTCTTCTGTCAATGCTAGGAGCTGGACCGCCCATCAAGATGAGGCTTTAGCCTTTCGGGTGCTCGCTGCCCGCTATAGGCAAACAGAAAAGATTGTCGATTTAGGCACTTTTGATCTTGTGGACTGCTCTGATTTGCAAATACGCGCAGCCATTGAGTTGCCTTCAAGTGAGTGTTCTGTCATCTTTGAAATTGAACGAAACAATGGCACAATTTATCAACTCCTGCCCTTTCAATTGCTCAGTCTTACTGAATATATCAGTGAAAAGATCAAGCTTCGCGCTATTCTTAAAGGAACAGAGAAACTCTCACCGGTGTTATTTGCGCCTGTTCAATTGATTGCGGGAAAGATCCATAAGGAAGCGACCTATGTCACGCGTGCTTTTGCCTTTGGTGAAAAGGCAAGGTTAACGAGCTATATCAAAACCTTTTTACCGGGTGGTGCAACCTTCACTTGCGAGATGCAGCTGGATGATGGTGGTTTCACCCCTTTGAAACTTGACGAAACAGAACAACTCACTGAACCACTTTGGACAGAACGAAAATTTATCAGTGGTGACAAAACAGCCAAACAAGCACGCTTGAAATTGACCCTTACTGGTGGACCATCCGCGCGGTCCATGGTGAGTGATTTTGGCGCTGGCATATTATAATGGGAAAACAGAGATGACCAAAACCAAAAAACTCGACATGGAATTGCCTAAAGAGGGGCGTTTTATCAGTTCTGAATTCCCAATCTTGCGGGAAAACTTGACCAAAATTGATCAAGCTCTTTTGGCTGTTGAGGAAAAGGTAGACGAAAAGGCACCTTTACACCACACGCATACGATCAACGAAATCGCAGATCTAGAAAGCGCTCTCAATGGCAAAATGGCAGCGGATAAAACCTTCACTTTTGCCGATTTAAGCGATATCGAAGGCGCAAAAGATGCCGCAAATAATTATGTTCTCTATAAATCAAGCAATAATAACTTCACCTTTGGCAGTGCTGTCTCACTATTAGGCGCGCATCAACATAAAACCGAAGATATTGTGGGGCTTGACGATTTTAGAGCCAAGATTAATCAAGATCTCACAAGCTATGGTCGCTTAGCCAGCCCAAATGAATGGCAAAGTTATAATAAATTTACCAGTAAAGTCACCATGGGTGACGACTTGGAGATCTTGGGTAATGTATCATCTGACTTCTTCGGTCTTCCAAAAAGGAAAGTGGTTACCCGTTTAAGCACAAGTGGAAGTACGCTTAAAGGACCGCTTAAAGTTGATGATGATCTTGTTTATACCAAATCACAAGTGGATGCAGCCATCTTGGCACAGATAAAGAGTCTTAAAAAAGATTTGACCGATAAAATCACGAATTGGCCGGCTCTTGCTGATGCTGAATTGCTCTATACACAGGATGGAAAAATTCAATGGCCCGATTGGGTAACGGATAACACAAAAGTCGAAATCCAAGCATGGGGTGGCGGCGGCAGTGGTGGGGGTGGTTATTCTTATTACTTAGGAGGCGGTGGCGGCGGTGGCGGTTGTACGGTATGGTATGGTTATAAAGCGAGTTTAAAGGGTCATGAGAATATCACAATTGGTAAAGGAGGAGATTCTGTTTCTGGATGGAATGTAAAAGGTAGGTTTGGAGGAACAACAACCGTTGGCAAAAATTTTATTACGGCGACAGGAGGACATGGTGGTGGGGGTACTTACTCTTCTAGCACTCACACGGGATTTGGTAAAGATAATACTTCCTTCTATTCAGGCGATGGCGGTGCTGGAGGAACAGGTGGAAACTTTGGTTTAGCAACGGATGAACATCCAGGAATTGCCAAAGGCGGAAATGGTTATGCTGGAACGAATGGAATTACGAGTAAAACAAGCGGTAATGGAGGCGATGCTGGAGGTGATACATCACGTGGTGGCTCTGGAGGAGTCGGCAAAGGTTCCTATAGTTCGGGAAAAGCAGGGCGTGGTTTTGGGGGCGGAGGTGCTGGTGCTCATGCCGATTCTTCTTCAAGTGGCGCTGGAGCTGATGGCGCTGTCCTCATAAGATTATGGAAAGATTAAATACAAAACTAAAAATAGCACAAGTCAAATGGATAGCTGTTGTATAAGCTGGCTTGTATGATTTTAAGCCCTTTTAAAGCCCTTTAAAGAGCTTTTTGACTGACAGTGTCAGTCTTATGAAAGGCAGCTCTTGTTGTTATTGTTTCTCTATTGATTTGGAGAGCAAAATGGCAACAAAAGTAAATACTCTCTATCGCACTATAGCAAAATCATTCTTTATCTTTAGAAGAAGCCCCGAAATCACGGCGTTCCCCCTCTTCTATTCCAAAAGTTTTGTAAAGAGATTAACGGCTCTTGGCAAGCCGCTCTAATAACCTATCGCTATGAGAAATCAAGCAGATATATCACAGGAATTATCCTAGAAACACCAAACCAAAGAAAGAAACAAAAAATAGAGGCTGGGCTGGTAGTCCAGCCAACGGGAACAGTTTTGCGAACAACCCCGTCCGATGCAACTCAACTCAACATCGCAGCCACTTCTTATCACTTGGAAACAGTGAGAAGATGGCTAATATAGATGGAAGAGTGTTAAAAAATGATGGATATACTTTGTAAAGAAAAATTAAAATCTGTTGATCCTATCGCACCAGCTGCTGCTTATATTGGAGGCAAAAGAAGATTAGCCAAAACCATTGTCAAAATTATCGAGGACATCCCTCATAGCATTTATGCCGAGCCTTTTGTTGGAATGGGAGGAATATTCTTTAGGCGAAAGTTAATTCCACCTACTGAAGTCATCAATGATCGTTTAGGAGATGTAGTGAATTTTTTTAGGGTGTTACAACGCCATTATCACCCTTTTATGGAATTGCTAGAATTTCAGATCAGTAGCCGTGAGGAATTTCAACGCTTGCGCATGCAAGACCCAAACACTCTCACGGATTTAGAGCGCGCTTCAAGGTTTTTATATCTGCAGAAGTTAAGCTTTAGCGGTCAAGTCGCCAATCGCACGTTTGGAGTTGAAACAGACCGCGGTGCACGTTTTAATCGTTTTAAACTTGAAGCCTCATTAAAGCTTATTTACCGCCGTTTAGCAGGTGTTACCATTGAATATTTAGATTGGTCTGAGTTTATCAGGCGCTATGATCGACCAAACACCTTATTTTATCTTGACCCACCCTATTGGGGTGTTGAGGATTATTATGGCAAAGATTTGTTTAAGCGGGAGGATTATCAGAGGATGGCTATGCTGCTGGCACAATTAAAAGGAAAGTTTCTTTTGTCTCTCAATGATGTGCCAGAAGTTCGAAAAACCTTCAGTCAATTTACCTTTAAAAAGGTAAACACATTGTATTCGTGTAACGCCTTAAATAATGCAGTTCCCGCTAAGGAACTTATCATCACCAATTGTGATTTCTAAAACGAGACATAATACATATTAAAGGGTCTTTAAATAACCCTTGAAGACCTTTTAAACACCTTAAAAATCTTTCAAAAAAAATAAATTAGTAAAAACCCTAAGTTATTAGACTTTCCAGTGGGATATTAAACTGTTGGTGCAAATTTTTAATCATGCGCAGTGTTAATTTTCTTTTACCACTCAAGATTTCATAAACACGATTTAAATGACCAATCGCAGGAACGAGATCTTTAGCACTTAAGTTCATTTGTTCCATTCTAAATTTAATAGCTTCAATCGGGTGAGGAGGAGAAACAGGATAGTGTTCTGCTTCATACGCTTCAATCAACAACACAAGAACCTCCATTTGATCAAATTCTGGAGTATTCTCTTTAGGTTGATTGTCAAACATTGCAGACACAATTTCTAAAGCTTCTTGATACTCTCTCTCTGTACGAATTGGTTTGATATTCATTTCTTAAATTCCTTTAGTTCTACAGTGTTGGCATCAATCGCATCATACTGTTTATGCGTCCCTATAAACTTTATGTAAAGCCAACCTGCTGGATAAAAGATTGAAACAACTAAACGATAATCATTGCCTCTAATATTAAAAACAACACGATTATTCTTTAATATGCTTGCATTTTTATATTTCTCTTTAATGTCATGAGGAGAACGCCATTGTGCGTTTTTAGCTTCATCTACCCATGCTTTTAATGGTTGTTCAGCATCAGGATATCGAGTCCAAAAAGTTTGAAGTGTGGAGATTTTAACAATTTTCATAAGTGTATCCTGATTTTTATCAATCTTAGTACCATTTTGGGACTAAGTCAAGATATTTATAAAAAGAAAGTGCTTGTTGAAAACAAACCTTTCTCAAGAGCAGCTTTTTACCTCTCATTTTTCCCATTCATTTTAATTCACCACTCATTTAAAGGAGCATAAAGTATGGCAACAGGTTTTCTACACGGTGTTGAAGTTGTCGAGGTTGACGACGGCACCCGCCCCCTTCGCGCGGTACAATCGGCAGTTATCGGGATTGTTGGCACGGCGCCCGATGCAGATGAACAAGCATTTCCTCTTAATACACCCGTTTTGGTAACAGGCTCTCTTTCACAAGCCGCTAAACTGGATAAAACAGGCAAGCGTCAAGGCACCCTACCTAATGCCCTTGATCTCATTTTCAAGCAAGTGGGTGCCATTGTTGTTGTCGTGCGCGTGAACGAGGGTGACAATGAAAATGCAACACTCACCAATGTTCTTGGCGGTGTAAACGCAAATGGTGCTTATGAAGGTGTTCATGCTTTGATTGGAGCGCAATCCATTGTAGGACAAACACCACGCATTCTCATCGCTCCAGGCTTTACACATCAACGCCCTTCCAGTGTGAATATTGAAGAGAATGGAACTGGTGCAACTGCCAACCCCGTCGCAGCAGAACTCATTGGCATTGCCGAGCGTCTGCGTGCTATTGTGGTGCTTGATGCACCAAACAGCACAGATGAAGCAGCCCTTAGCACAGCAAAGGATTTTGATTCAAAACGCGTCATTCTTATTGACCCTTTTGTAAAGGTGAATCGTGATGGAAAGATCATAGAACAGCCGGCAAGTGCAGCAGTTGCTGGTGTCATTGCCAAAACTGATTTTACACACGGTTTTTGGCATTCTCCTTCCAATAAAGTGATCAATGGCATTGTTGGTATTGCACGCCCTATTGATTTTTCCATTGGTGATCGATCAAGCCGCGCTAACCTTCTTAACGAACAAAACATCACAACAATTATCCGCGAAAATGGTTATCGTCTTTGGGGTAATCGCACCCTTTCAAGTGATACAAAGTTTGCTTTCTTATCCGTAGTACGCACCGCAGATATGATCAATGATGCCATTTTGCGCGGGCATCTATGGGCTGTCGACCGCAATATCAAAAAGACCTACATGAATGATGTCAGTGAAAGCGTCAATGCCTATTTGCGTGATTTAAAAGCACAAGGCGCCATTCTTGGTGGACGCTGTACACCTGATCTAGAGCTTAACACAGCAAGCGCCATTGAGAGCGGCAAAGTCTATTTCAATGTCGAATTCACCCCCACAACACCCGCAGAACACATCACGTTCCGTTCACGCATTGTGAATGATTATTTAGAGGAGATTTTTTAATGGCTATCCCCGTTTTACCAAGAGTTTTGAAATATTTTAACATTTTTGTCGACGGTATTCCCTATCAAGCAAAATGTGAAAGCGTAACATTACCGAATTTGAACTTGGTCGTTGAAAGTTATCGCGGCGGTGGCATGGATAGCTCCATTGAAGTTGACCTTGGTCTTGAAACCCTCACGCTTAGCATGACCATTTCTGATTGCTCTCCAGAGTTAATGGCACTCTTAGGGCGCACTGATGTCGACATTTCATTACGAAGTTCAATGCAAGCGCAAGGCACACCAGCAGAAGGTGTTGTCATTACCATGAGAGGACTATGCAAAGGCTTTGAAATGGCAGAATGGCAACCGGGCAGCAAAGCAACATCCACAACTACCTTCACATTGCAGTATTTCAAATATGTCCAGAAGGACGTTGAAATCGTTGAGATAGATGTCCTCAACTTGGTGAGAAAATTCAATGGCGTCAATCAACTCGCAGACCATAGAGACAACATAGGATTATAAAAATGACAGTCCAAACAAGCATTACACATAAATTATTGATACCTGTTACTTTTGAAGGAAAAGAGCACACCGAAATTACTTTACAGCGCCCCAAAACAAAAGATGTGCAAGCAATCGACAAAAAAGAAGGCATAGAGCAAACAATCGCTATGATCGCACGTCTTTCTGGATGGGCACATGAAGCGGTTGGAGAACTCGATATTAATGACTTGTCGAGCATTGGAGAGATTTTGGAGTCTTTTATCAAGCGGCGGGATACCTCGACTGGGAAACCGCCGCTAAACTCATAGCCGATATTACCATTGTGTTCCATTGGTCCCTTTCAAAGATGATGGAAATGGAACCGCAAGAACTCATATTCTGGCGAAATCAAGCAGCAGAAAGGTATAAGATAAAATGAGTGAAAAAGTTGCTGATGCAAAGGTAAAATTGTCTCTTGAAGACAAACTCACCGCACCTCTCAAACATCTTCAAAAAAAATTCGATACATTGTCAAAAACACTCTCACATAGTTTGGGTATTCCGCGCTTTTCTGCTGCTGTCAAAAACATGACAAAAAGCCTTCATGGCGTTCAAAGTGCTCTTAGCACAGCGGCAAGTCGTGCTTCAGTCTTTACCGGTGTCTTAGGGCTTGCTGGTGGTGGTCTTGTGGCAAGTGTAGCCGCCCTCACCATGAAAACCATGCATCTGGGCGATAGTCTTTATCACGCATCACACCATTTAAATATGAGTGTTGCATCACTTCAATTATGGGGTGATGCAGCCGATAATTCAGGCACTTCTGCCGAACTTTTTCAACAATCCTTAGCGGTTTTAAATAGGCGTTCAGCACAAGCATATGCCGGACAAAAAAGAGGCATGATGGGCTTTGAAGCACTTGGCATTTCTGTCAAAAACACTTCTGGAAAACTCAAATCCACTTCTGTCTTGTTAGAAGAAATTACCGACAAGATGAGTAAGATGAAAAGCCAAGCACAAAGACAGCATATTGCCGCTCTGCTGTTTGGGGGCGATGGTAAAGAAATGGCGACCATGCTTGCACAAGGCATGGCACCCATTAAAGAGCTGTTTGCAAAGGCGCGGAAAGGAAAATGGCTGATAGGTGCCGATGTCGCACGCTATGCCGCAGATTTGAGTGACAAGCTTGGTGCTTTTAAGAAAAAAATAGGCGGTATCGCGAGCTTTATTGGCGCGCGTTTCATGCCCGTGATTAATGATATGATTGACGGTTTTTCAAAGTTGATTGATGAAAACCGCGACCTCATTCAAACAACTGTTGCGAGCTGGGCAAAAACCTTAAAAAAAGTCCTTAATGATTTGCTTAATCCTACCTCTGATTTAAGAAAAGGCATCAGTGATCTCACAGAGAGGATTAAAGGCTGGTTCCAATGGCTAGAACCTCTGATTGGTGAAATAACCCTCTTTAAGGTAGGACTTGTGGCACTTGGTTCGTTCATTTTTGGTCCACTCATTGCCGCATTAGCAGCAGCGGGAGCAGCGTTTGTCACCCTTGGCTATACTATAATGACGACGCCCATAGGATGGCTCATTGGCGGCATCGCAGCTCTTGTTTTACTCTACAAATATTGGGACAAACTCAATGCTTGGGTGGCTGCATCCTTAGCCGCAGTTGGAGCAGTTCTTACTGGGGCATTCATTGCGGCAATAGCACCAGCTGCTTCCGCAATTGCTGGTCTTGCTGTAACTCTTGTAGCTTCACTCATTCCAGCAATAACCGCTGTTGGTACGGCTTTTATATCGCTTGGTGTTGCTATCATGACCACACCTATTGGCTGGATAATTGGCGGCATTGCAGCTCTTGTTGCTGCCGGATCTCTGCTTTATAAAAATTGGGACACAGTCATAAGCTTTATAAGCAAGCTATGGGATTCTTTTGCGAACTTATGTAGTAATGCTTTCAATAACCTCTTGACGTTCTTTAAAAACTTTTCACCACTCTCTTGGATTTCGAAAAAAATCAATGAACTCATTGAATGGCTGTTTGGTGTCGATTTAATGGAAGTAGGCTCCAATCTTATTAATGGGCTTTGGGAGGGCATCAAAAGCAAATGGAATGCTCTGTCTGATTGGCTCAGCGGCATGATGAAGAAATTAACCAGTTGGATGCCTAATTGGGTGAAAGAAAAGTTAGGGTTTAATGTTTCAATAGACAAGACTTCAACGCAGACCATTAAAACCTTTACCGAAGAAACCAATGCACGTGCAAAAAAAATGGTTGATACAGTAGTGGTTACAAACACCCCGCCTGAAAAACGCAAGAGTGGTTTTAATACAAGTGTCGTTGAAACAGGACAAACGCAGGCAACAAATAAAGTAGGTGCCTTTAAAGCTCCAAAGCCAATTACAGTTCATAAACCTGTTGAAGTAGATGCCCGTGTAACCATTACAAATCTAAATATTTCAGTACCAAATGGTCTCAAGGACGAAATCAGAGACGCTGTCAATCAAGCACTTGAACGCTATGCAAAACAGCAACGTTTAGCCATAGCCTCTAGCCTTTCGGATTAAATACCATGATGTTAGCTTTGGGTGGTTTTATTTTTTCGATTGAAACAGCAGCTTACCAAACACTTGATATGTCTTATGGTGTTCCATGGGTGGAGCAAGGGCGATTGGGGAGAAAGGCTGCTCTTCAATTGCCTGCCGTTGCAAATGCGGAATTTTCTTTAACTGGTGTGATTTATCCAGATTTCAAAGGTGGTCATAGACAGCTCGAATATTTACGGCAAATGGCACATGAAGGACCTCACATTCTTGTGACTGGTCAAGGCAAAATCTTAGGTAAGTTTGTCATTCTTTCTGTAGAGGAAAAACAAAGCGTTTTTCATCATAATGGCACCCCAAAAAAACAAGAATTTACGATAAAGTTGAGAGAATATGGTGAAGAGCTATGAGTGATCTTTACGTAACAAAAGAAGGCGATATGATTGATGCCATTTGCTGGAGATACTATGCAAAGGGTCAACAAGCCCTTGCTGTTGAACGCGTTTATGCAGCAAATTTTGGTCTTGCAGACTATGGACCCATCTTAAAAGCAGGCATCACAATCGTTTTGCCAACCCTCCCCTATCCTAAAGCCACACCGGTGATTAGAATTTGGGGCAGTCAATCATGAAACCTTTTTGCACGGTTCTGGCAAATGGAGAAGACATCACAAAAACTCTTATGGATTATGTTTTGTCGATTGAAATTACCGATGAAGCAGAAAACAAAAGTGATCGTATCACTATAGAGCTTGATGACCGCGCACGCGACAGTGATAACGGCTTTCTCGATATTCCTCTCATCGGAACAATCATTTCCGTAACACTTGGCTATGAAGGCGGCAAAAACCGCGATATGGGAGCCTATCTGATTGATGAAATCTCTGTAAGCAGCCCACCCCAAAGCTTAAGTGTAACAGGGCGCGCCGCCTCTATGAATACGTCTTATAGAACACCCAAAAGCCAATCCTATCACCAACAAACCCTTGGCAGTATTGTTCAAGAGATAGCAGAGCGCAATGGCTATACACCAAAAGTTGACCCTGCTCTTGCTAAAATTGTTGTGCGTCACATTGACCAAACTTCTGAAAGCGATATGGCTTTTGCTACGCGCCTTGCAGAAGACTATGATGCGGTAGCAAAACCCGTTGATGGCAAACTTGTGCTTGCCAAACGGGGTGAAGGCAAAGCCATTACCGGTGAAACACTCCCTATTGTTGTTATTCATGAGGAACATTGCACCTCTTGGGATTTTAAATACAGTGCGCGGGATGAAGCAGGTGCAGCCAATGGCTTAGAAACAGATGTGGGAGACGACCAAAAAGCCGCGGCTGATGCACGAGAACCAGAAGAGATTGATGATGATGAAAACTTTATCCATATGGATGACAGTGATCGAGCAGCACCATCATCATCTGAATCGGAAAAAGCAGAAACAACACCTGAGAAAGAAGAAGAAGACAAAGAGAAAAAAGGCGGTGTTCTCGCAACTTATCATGATATCCGCAGTGGTGAAAAAAAAGAAGTCAAAGTTGGTAATCCGCCGTTCCATGAACTCAAATACACCTACCATAACCAATCAGAGGCTGTTGCGGCCATTGCTGCTTATCGCAATAAATCATCACGCGGTAAGTCTTCTTTCTCATGTGATATCGGTGGTGATCCCTTTGTGCAAGCAGAAGCAAAGCTTGTTCAAGAGCCCCCTTTCCGCCCTTATATACCGGCAGAATGGCGCATCAAAAGCGTTAAACACAAACTTGATAAAACGGGTGGTTACACCACAAAAATAGAGTGCGAACTTTTTGATGCATCACAAGAAGATGCGGCTGGAAACGTTGCAAACACCACACCAGACAAGGACGATACCCTTGATCCAAACGCTCCACCAAACGCATGCGACGAAGGTGAAGGCGTCATCCATATGGATGAGGAAGATAGATAAACAAAGCTATTTTATGATGATAAAAAGAAATACTATTTTTATTTTACTATTCCTAAAAATACAGCTAAACAGCGTTCAATTTCTACCATTTTATCTGCATGAATGGAACCGAAAGCTGGACTAACTTTTTCACATCTTACCGTCATAATCTTATCAATCATGACTTGCGAAGGTTTTTGCAAACCATTTTTAGCGTTTGGCTGAATCGTAATGCGGAGTAATGGCGCATCAACAAGTGTGCTAGTAATGGGTAAAACTGTTACACTTGTATGTTCACTGAATTGATTAGCTTGAATGATTAACGCAGGTCTTGGTTTACCAAAATCGCCTTGCATCGCTATTGTGACGAGAAATCCACGCATCATTCTGTCCAGCCATCAATATCCATTAAAGATTGATCCATCAACAACTGCATAGATGTATCTGTTTTATCCATTTTTGCGACTAAGCGACATTGGCGTCGGCACTCTTCTGCAAAGTTTGGTTGGCGAGTATCTGGTACCCAAATTTGCATTAAACGCAAACCTGCTTTTCTTTGTGCGTTGCGATGTTTTTGAACGCGTTCATTGACGTGCATTGTAGCCATAACAAAATCTCCATTATGTTTCATGTAACGTATAACATAGAAAAAAGTTACATGAAACGAAATTTTTAATAAAACACAATAATTACAATTTTAATCTATCAATCTTCTCCACCTTTTGTGGGGCTTTTTTATAGGAGCAATACATGAGAACAATATCACCAGAAGGGCTAGCACTGATTAAACAATGGGAAGGTTTACGTCTCAATGCCTATAAAGACGCCATTGGGGTGTGGACCATTGGTTATGGACATACAAACAATGCTGGAAAACCTTTTGTTCATAAAGGTATGGCAATCACTGAAAAACAAGCAGAAGAACTTCTTTGCCAAGACTTAAGACAATTTGAAAATGCCGTTGAACAAGCGTTCAATGCATTGATTTATAATGATAATTCACTGTTTTGTATGTTGAATGAGAGTCCCGAATAACGTAGGATTCTCTCATTTCAAATCTGTTTATCTTGAATCAATCAAAACCACTTACTTGCACGTCACAAGCGGGGTTGATGTGTGGGTAAAAATTGTACAAGAAAGGAGTAAAAATGGTTCTTATGAATCGT
>NZ_JBHIRB010000015.1:0-31776 GCF_042196845.1 Bartonella sp. AA9NXGY | reverse complement strand
AGAAGCGATCCCCTCTTGCAGATGATTAACAAAACGCACAACAAGAGAAACATCCATGATCGTCTCTTATCCTAACTTATGGCTTTCATATTCTTGAGCTTTCAGGCGCGCGAGTTCTTCTCGATAAGCAATCACATCCAGCCAATCCATCTGGTTAATTTCTGAAGGCGCCCAGTGATAATAAAGGGCTAGCTCTGCCCCAAATTGTCCGGCAGAGAGGATTGGAGTTGCGGAAAAAAAGCAAAAAAAGCCTTCAATATTGCGACAATATCCATCACATCAACTCGATCAATCAATTCAATAGATTCATGTGACATATCAGCCAAAAGTGCTGTGATGCCTTCTGTTGCCTCACTTGTGAACAAAACTTGAGAAAGCTTCGTGATAAGCACATCATTGCTCAAAGTTGTTTTTTGCTCTCCAAACTCAGGAAGCAGCAGCTCTGTCAATTGTGGTCCAATGAGCACCGCTAATTGCTTGGCATGCTTAAAAGTGGGGCGATAAAAGGTCAGTTTCTTGCAGAGAGATTCTTTGCCACCTTTATCTTGATAAGGAAGCGGAACCTGCAATTCCACGTCAATGCTGGTTTGTAAACTTGTCATGATCAATTCCTATAAGTTGAGAATAGAGCGGCGGCGAGAACCGATCTCTTGCCCATTGCGGACAAGCCAGCCGCCCCGTTTAAAAGAAAAGCGGTGCAAAACAGAACCATCCCAAAATTCCGTATAGTCCCAAATATTTTTGATCTCGCAATCATAGCCTGTCGCTTTTCCAGCCGTTAAGCCTTCGCTATCAACTTTGACCAACCGCCCTGTCACATCAATGGAATGTTCATGCTCACGCCCATCTTCTTCAGAGATCACATGTTTTTTGCCTGTGAATTTATGACGAAGCCCAGGAGGACCACCAAAAATACCGATGACCTCAGGGGTATGGCTGCGGATTTTCATTTGCAAGCCAAGGGCTTTGACACCAAGACCGCTCACATCAATCTGCATATCAGAGCCCCCTGGTTGATAAGTTTCAGTGATTTCTTCCAACGTAGGTAATTTGAGGGTTTCAAGATCAAGGTGAAGATTCACATCATCATCAACAATCAGCGTAAAACCGCGTACAATGCGTAAAGTCATGCTTTAACTCCTTGCTGCTTTGCGATAAGTTTCAAGCGTATCGCCAAATTGATAAGTCATTTTCTTTTGGATATCTTGCGCCAAACGGTCAAAATAAGCGCTATTGCGCCGGCTGCCGAAACTCAAATCTTCTAAAGGTGGCACTTCTTCTGCATCAAATTCCACCCGCAATTTCCCCAGTTGTAAATTGCTGTTGGAATTTAAATCACGATCAAACCAAACCCGCCCACCAAGCAGTGCACCACGCGCAATCATATCATCAAGAAAGCTGGTCAAAGAGCGGGTGATAGCAATGACATGTTGACCAGTAAGGTTTTCATCATTGGCCCAAGGGCGCAAATTGTTAATGATCGTTTTTTCCAAGGCTGCACGGGTGCGCACCACATTGACAAAGCGCCAAAGTGGATCACTGGAGGTGGTATGATTTCCCCATAAAATGCGCCCATTGGCAGCCATTTGCCCATGCGCATTTTGGCTAAGCCGTGCTGGAATAAAGGTCGCAATATCGGCTTGGTTAAGGCGATTAGCCTCATGATCGATTTCGCCATCAAAATAGCTAATCGGGCGTGCTGTCCCTAAAATGCCATGCACATCTTGGTTGGAAGGAGACCAAAAAACACCGCCCTTTTGCTTGTCACGTTTGATAAACATGGCTGCTGCAAAAGGACTTGCGGGTTTAACACTAACACCCCCCTCACGATTTGCCACCCGTACAAAGGGATCAATCAAATAACAAAAGCGTGAGGAAAAATCTGCACGATAGGCAAGACTTTCTTGCGTGTTTTTACCCCCCGTATCAAAAACCGCAATCGCTTGTAGCTTTTCTGCCACTTGTTCTAAAGCGTCTGCCACAGGGTTTTTGCCATTATCAATCCGCCCTGCACTATAAGCCGGTGCTAAGAGAATTCCAGGTTCCACACCCAAATGCCCCCGCGCATGCGCTAAGGCATGCACACCGGTCAAGTGAGTATTGGATCCCACCATTTCGGTTTGTGTCTCAGCAATGGTTGACTTTTCTTCCACCCGCACAAGAATAATTTGTGCCTCAATCCCCTGTGCGCACACAGCATTAATAACATCAAGAGCTGTGCCTCTTGTTCCAAGCTTTTGGATTTTCTCACCCTCATGGCTAAAAATAAGGACAGGCTCGTCGAGGGGAAAAACTTGGTTATCAGCATCAGGGGCTGTAACAACCGCCCCAATGGCGGTCTGATCAAATGTTGCTAAAGGACGGGAATCCTCACCAGCCTCTACAATGCGAATCCCATGATTAAATTCTATTGCCATCTTGCTCTCCAAATCAATGAAGAGAGAATAACAACCATCACCATGCTCCATAAGCCTGACACTGTCAGTCAAAAAAAGCCCTTTCAAAGGGCTTTTAAAGAGCGATAAAAGGACTTAAAAACATATAAACCTGCTTATAGAACAGCTATCCATTTGACTTCTGTCATATCTTGGTTACTTGTGCATCCATTTATTCTTTCCATAATCTTATAAGAACAGCGCCATCAGCACCAGCACCGCTGTCATATCCATCCCTACTAGCACCAGCACCTCCGCCCCCAAAACCACGCCCTGCTTTTCCTGAAGGAAAGCTACCATCTGCCGTTCCTCCACCACCTCCCCTTGATGTATCGCCTCCGGCATCACCTCCGTTACCACTTCTGTTTCCTACAATTCCTTCAATTCCTTTCGTCCCAGCATAACCATTTCCTCCTTTGGCAAGTCCTAGGAGATCATCTGTTGCCCAACCAAAATTTCCACCAATGCCCCCAGTTCCACCAGCACCTGAATAGTAATAAGTATTTCCCTTTGATATACTATAATAAGCACCCCCACCACCATGTCCTCCTGTAGCGGTAATAAAATTCTTTCCAACAACTGTTGTTCCTCCAGAGTTTCCTGTCGCACCATGCTTTGCAACAGAAGTTCCTCCTTTACCAATGATGATATCCTCATGCCCGTTTAAACTGGATTTATAGCCATACCACACGGAACAACCTCCTCCTCCTCCGCCGCCGCCATCGCCATAAGACCAAGAGGAACCACCACTACCTCCGCCGCCCCATGCTTGGATCTCAACTTTGGTTTTATTGCTTACCCAATCTGGCCATTTAATTTTCCCATCTTGCGTATACAGCAATTCAGCATCGGCAATAATGAGTTTATTAATCAAATCTTTTTTGATGTTTTTAATTTCCTGCTTGAGAATATCTATTTCTGATTTCGTATAAACAAGATCACCATCGACTTTTAAAGGTCCTTTAAGAAAGCTTCCGCTTGTGCTTAAACTGGTAACCATTTCACCATTGTGGATGAGGCTAAACGACGAATTGCCCAAAAGCTCTAAGGCACCACTCATAGTCACTTTGCTGGTAAATTTATTATAATTCTGCCATTCATTTGGGCTGGCTAAGCGTCCATAGCTTGTGAGATCTTCATTGATCTTGGCTCTAAAATCATCGAGCCCCACAATATCTTCGGTTTTATGTTGATGTGCGCCTAATAGAGAGACAGCACTGCCAAAAGTGAAGTTATTATTGCTTGATTTATAGAGAACATAATTGTTGGCAGCATCTTTTGCGCCTTCGATATCGCTTAAATCGGCAAAAGTGAAAGTTTTATCCGCTGCCATTTTACCATTGAGAGCGCTTTCTAGATTTGTGATTTCGCTTATGGTATGCGTGTGTTGTAAAGGTGCTTTTTGGTCTACCTTGTCCTCAACACCCGCAATGGCTTGATCAATTTTCGTCAAGTTTTCCCGCAAGATTGGGAATTCAGAACTGATAAAACGACCTTCTTTAGGCAATTCCATGTCGAGTTTTTTGGTTTTTGTCATCTCTCATTTTCCCATTATAATATGCCAGCGCCAAAATCACGCACCATGGACCGCGCTGCTGGTCCACCAGTAAGCGTGAGTTTGAGGCGTGCTTGTTTGGCGCCTTTGTCGCTGCTTACAAATTTTCGTTCTGTCCAAAGTGGTTCGGATAACTGCTCTGTTTCCTCTAATGTGAGAGGGACAAAAGCACCATCATCCAGTTGCATCTCGAGTGAAAAGGTTGCACCACCTGGTAAAAAGGTTTTGATATAGCTGGTCAATCTTGCTTTTTCCCCAAAGGCAAAAGCACGCGTGACATAGGTCGCTTCCTTATGGATCTTTCCCGCAATCAATTGAACAGGAGCAAACAAGACGGGTGAGAGCTTTTCGGTGCCTTTGAGAATAGCGCGAAGCTTTACCTTTTCACTGATATATTCAGTAAGGCTTAGCAATTGAAAGGGAAGAAGTTGATAAATTGTGCCATTGTTTCGTTCAATTTCAAAGATGACAGAACAATCGCTTGAAGGCAATTCAATGGCTGCGCGTACTTGCAAATCAGAGCAGTCCACAAGGTCAAAAGTGCCAAGATCAATGGTTTTTTCTGTTTGTGTGTAGCGTGCCGCCAGCACCCTAAAAGCTAAAGCCTCATCTTGATGAGCGGTCCAGCTCCTAGCATTGACAGAAGAAAAGCGTGGACCGGTCACGTAAGGGTGGCTCGAGACGTATCTCTGGTGTTCTGCATCAAAATCTCCAAGCTTTGCTAAAGAGACGGAATGATCAGCATCATCGGTTTTAATGACAAAAGCCGTTAAACGGTCATCCATCACAAGGAGTGGTACATCATAGCGTGCCTCTGCCCACCCTAGCTTTGCGCCCTTCATAGAATAAAAGCTTTGCGCTTGAATATCGGCGGTCGGATAGCCATTTTCTGTGGTGACCAAATCAATCACCAGATCATGGTTCTGATTGCCGATTTTGCAAAGATGAAAGTCAATTCCAGTGATTTGCCGTGTTGCATCAGGGGTAAAGACTTGCGCTTGTGGGTCCACTTGCGTCCAGATCTTCACCGTGGTGGTGCGCCGCATCACTTTCACATCAATCACGCCTTGCCCTGTAAAAAGACCCGTAGCAATTGTTCCACCTTTCCCCCGTGCCACAACATTTTTTGTGCCAGCCGGAATGTTTTGTGGAATCGTGAAAGTGCCTTCAAGGGTGCCCTTGCTATCGGCAACAAGCTTTGTTTTTGGTAAAACATTCACACCATCAAAGGTAAGACTTTCCAAGATTTCGCTACTGCCAAAACCTTCAATTTTGAAAGAAAGGGTAATTTGTCTTAAAAAATTGATTTTCTCTTGGGTTGCACTCACCAAATCATCACTGATTTCTGTTTTACGAACGCTTCTCCCACGGTTCCATCCCATGTTCAGTTGATTGGTCACGCTTGAGAGCCAATCGGTACGCTGTTCATGCCAAAAGTCTGTCGCGGGTTCAAGGGTTACTGTACCAGGTAAGGTTGCAAAATTTTGATAAGGATTGATTTTTTCGCAAGCCGTTGTCAACTCTTGCGCAATAATCACTTCATTTGTCCAGTCAAGCGTGACAGGCGCTTTTAAAGGAGCAGTATAGAATGTTGGGTCAATGGCAAGCTGTAAAATGCCGTTGCCTACAGCACCTGTTTGTTGAAAGCCTTCATCTCTGTAACTATCATCAAGAAAAGGGTCTGCAAACATGCCCTTTTTGGCAACGGGTTCTTTAGAGTCAACATTGCTTTTAATACGCTCTAATTGCATGAGACGGTCAAGCGAAAGCACCCGTTGAAAATAGCGCCACATCTCATCATAGGGGGCAACCCGTGTGCCATCATTGACCACAACCGGCGTTTCAAGCCAATTGTTGGTAATGGTGGCAAGAGAGAGCACCTCATCAGGGACACTGGGTGCCATGGGTTGGTCTGAAGAAATCCCTTTGATATAGACGACATTTCCCCCTGTGTTGAGACCAATACGGTCAATGCGGGGGAGTTTGTAAGTGTAACTGACAATGATATCACCACCCTCCGCCCCACCTGATACTGTAATTTCCTGCGCTGTTACCTTATCAGCCGTGATTTTTGCACGATAGCGATAAGTCACCTTATAGCTGCTCCCTGCTAAAGGTTCGTCTCCCACCGGTGCCCAATCAATGGTGTCTCCGGTTTTTTTAAAATCTGTGCCTTCTTTAAATTCCTTGCTTCCTTGAACGATTTTGATAAAAGAGGTGATGCTTTTATCAGGAACCCCATCACGCCCAGCGGCAACAGCACCACGGGTGACGTTAACGGTTTTTTCTTTTGTCAACAAAAGAGACTGAACATCAGCAATAGGAAAATAATAGGGTTTAAAGGTAAAACTTGTTTTCCCTTTTGAAGGCGCAAAAATATGCGTTTCGCTTGGAACAACGCTTGTCGAAAAGTCCTCGAGTTCTTCATGACGCAAAGCCGCTAAGCGTTTGCGTTTGAAACCATTGATATTGGCTTCTCCTTCTTGAATGCTAAACACTTGGCAACCGTTATTGGCTCCCAATGCGCTCACACGGCAGCCACTCACGATATAATGTCCATGGGCGCGGTCGTACGTCGCAATGGCTTGCATGGCGGGTTCAAGCAGTGATGGGGATTTTTGATCAATCAGAACACCATCTTGCAAGATATAAACGGGAAAGAAAGTGCCATTCTGCTCATCCTCTTTTAGTGCCCAAACAAGCTGTGCTGTTTCGCGTGCGGCACCAGGCTCTCCTTCTGCTAAGGTGCCGGCAACTTGCCCCAATAGCTCTGGATCATCTTCGTGTGTTATCCATTTTTTTTGCAGCTTCACACCAATTTCCAAGCGCCCAATCATGGCAACATTGTTGAGTACAGCGGGTGCAACGGGGAAAATATCGCCTGCGATATAAATCTTGCCATCCGTTAACGTTACGGTCCTTGTCTCTTTGTTGACAAAAGCATCAGCCCGTTCAACGCGGTCTCCTTCTTGTGCCACAAGGCGCCCCAATCGGTCATGCCGTCCCCTTATAATGGTTTGAACTTCATTGAGTTCACCACTTTGAATAAAGGGACGCGTGCCATAAAACACCACGCTTTGTTGTTCCTCTTTGCCGCGAGATCTGTCAATTGCAAAGGGTAAACCACTTTCATGCTTCATATTAAAACCTCAATAAAATCTTGAATTGTTCGCGAACATCGGCACGCAAAGGAATATTGATAGGCGTTTTGAGTATCTCTACACCGCCATTTAGCTCATCAGCCCCTAACCAAAGTTTGCCAAGAGGGGTTTGTTGTGCAAGACAGCCATGAACGAGAAGGGAAACAGCGGCGGCTTGTTTGTCCTCAACATCTTCAAAATCTGTGCGGGCTGCAAGAAACAACAGAGTGCCTGTTGTAGAAGGGTTAAATCTGTTGCCACAATGGTTGTAAACACCCTCTAAAACCTGCTCTACAGGCTGGACAATGTTGCATCGGCGATACCCAATCAGAGTATTGTTTTCGTCTCTTAAAGCCAAATAAAGCGTGCGACCATGAAACCATTCTGCCATGAGTATATCGCGTTCATGTTTTTTGACCGAACACCACGGAAAATTTGCCATATCCCATGGATAATCAATAAGGTCCCAGCTTAACTCTTCATCCCCATCATCTATCCAATTGCCAATAAGCCTGCCTTCTTCTCTTGTGAGTGTGTGATTGATTTCTGTTGTGCGTCCAAAGGAAAACAAAGTGCCCCCAGCTGTTAAGCGAACACCGCTTTCATACTCCAACATGCTGTCATCAAGGCGTGACATATTGCCTTCCATGGCTTGCACATCATAACCATAGGTCCCACGGCGAAAATCAGAGCGCAAACTTTTGGAAAGGTCGGTAATCGCTTCAATGGCTTCAAGGCTTTTACGTTCAGGCAACTGATCAAAGTAAAGTTGAAAGGAATTCCACCATGCGCGCCCCGTCCAGGCGGGTTGAAAGCGTGCCGAAATCCCTAACCATTCAAGCCCCATCTCTATTGCCGCAAGGGAGCCGCGAATATTTTGCCATGCAAGACCCTGATCAATTAAATCATAAAGGTTAGAGAAATAAGGGGTTAATTCTTGTAAGCCATATTCATCAATTAAAAAGGGCAACCAAGAAGGCGGACGCGTGATAAATTTCGCGCGAGGTATTTCTTCGAGTGCAGTTTTAACGTGAAGGTCAAGAGCCATTGCTTCTGCAAAACAACGTTCAAACAAGCTAGAATTCGGGGGCAAAAGTGAGGAAAGCATCAATAAGCACGCCCCCGTTCAGACAAAACAATATCCCCTAGTGCGACCGCTTCATCAGGTGCGACCAAAATATCCTCACAAGGTTGCGTTATGTTCACATGGTGAACGCCCTCAACCATCAAGCGGCTTAGTATCCAACTTAAAGACAAATCACGCCCAAGCCTCCATGCACGCGCCCATTCTGCTCTTAAATTCTGCTCCGCTCTTTCCAAAACAAAGGAGCCTTCATCCGGTAACAACCAAAAATCAGCAGAAACATTGATCATCCGCTGTACCGCGCTTTTCACAAGGATGTGGTCATTGGTCATTTTAACATGGGGGGCATCAAGGGCTGCTTGCACCTTTGCAATTAAAGCCTCATCAGCCACCCCTGAAGGGGTGTCACTAAAAAGCGCAACATGAATAAGCGGACTTTTACCCTCACGATAAACAAAAGCATCTTTGACATGGATATCGCTTGAGAGGGCAAAATATTGATAACGTGGCGCTGTGCCCCCTGTGGAATGTCCTTGTCTATTCAAGCGAATGCGGCGGCGAAACCGCTCATCATCTTCATCCAAAAGGCGCGTGACCCCATGAAAATCCCCCAAATGATCTAAACTTGTTCCACGGGCAAATGTGAGTAAATTATCCCGCGCCACTTCATTCATTCGCTGGCGCAATAGCAACTCTTCATAAGCCGCCGCTTGCAATTGAATGACCACGGGATCATAAGCGGTTTTTTCTACATTATAAGGAATATGATGCGCTGCAAAAAGCTCAGTCAAACGCGTGATCTTTTGCTCTAAAATTGCTTCAACAGAAAGCTCTTCAATAATTTGTGGCAGAGGGAGTTGTGGAGGGGGAATTTGTGGCCAAGGAAATTGTAGAATGGATAAAGGTTCAAACTCAGTCATCACCAACCTCTAAATTGATGCTCATTGGCTCTTGGTGTGACCAATCTCCCAAATGCCCATTGGGATAAAAAACACCCGTTAAAACAAAATGGAACGTGCCTTCACGCGTTGCTTTTGTCAGATCAATCCTCTGCAACGAGAACCCAGGCTCTCCACACTCTGGATCATCGAGTGCTTCAACAATTGCTTGATATAGCTGCATCATCGTCGCAGGATCAGCATTGGCATCTTGGAATGCTCCAACATCACATCCATAATGACGACGCAAAACCCGTGTCCCAATTCTTGTCGTCAGACATTTACGAAGTGACTGTTGGCAATGTGCCCAACCATACAAGAGAGAGCCATCCTTTTCGCTCATCCCGCACCGCATGCTTTATGCCCCTTTGCTTGTCTTTGTGGTAGAGACCGTTGGGGGCGCAGAAACAACAGGGGCTGGTTTTTCAGCGATCTGACCAAGCAGCAACGGATATTTAGCCGCTTCCTCACTTAAACAAATTTCTTCACCTTTGCCCGGTGAACGCTTGCCTGCAACAAAATCGGCATTGGTTAAAATAACATAAGTGTTCTCACGCATGATAAAACTCCTTTAAAGGGGGGAAGAGGTTGTGGAGGGACCCATTTTGACCCCACCGTGTTTGTGGCTTGCGCCAACAGATTTTTGATTGTGCTGTAAATCTTCTGCTTGAATCCGCACACTGCCCGTTAATTCAACACGGGTTGATTGATGAGAAAGCACCAAACCTTGTGCACTCAAATGAATTTGATTTTCCCCATGGGAGAGAATAAGTTCATCTTTTGTCATCCGCAAAGCGCCACCCGCATAACAGAGCGCCAACTCTTGGAAAGAGCGTGCGGGATTAGGTGCATCTTCACTATAGCTATCGCGCACCACCAGAGAGGCAGAGCCAATCTCACCATGGGGGTTTAACAACCGCACCGGATCACCAACATGGAGGGGCATATTGCTTGAGAGAGCGCCAGAAGCTTCTTGCGCTTGCAACCAAGGCGATAAAACCGCTTGTCCATTGGAACCCTGTTCGGAAAGTTTCACCCGCACCCTATGGCCATCAACTTGCACAACCCGCCCGATCATGTGCTGGTTGGCAAGACAGCGTTCAAGCGCATCAAGACGCTTCATGATTTGTCGAAAGGTATCACTTAAGAGATGTGCGTCATTCATGCCCCCACCTCATTGTCCCATGAAATCAAACCACTTTTGAGTTGTCCTTCATCACAAAAAATATCATGTCCCAACTGATGCAAATCTTGGTGCCATTCCACCACGCTTATCGATACACCACGCTGCTTAATCGCCGCAGAGATAATCGGTTCAATTTGCACCTCACGCGGGGCACTCAAATGCGTTAGTCCCCACAATTGCCCGCTATGACAAAGCACCGCAATGGCTTCTGCTAAAAGCCAACTGGAAACATCACGCTCTTTACCTGTGGTAATAATAAAAGCCCCTAAATGAAGATCAGCACTCATCTGTCCAGAAGCAACAGAAATTAAACGGCTTTCTAACACCGCAACACGCACGGCTGGAGCCACCAGCATCTGTGTTTCAAGCTCTTCTAAGTTAAAACGTCCAAATTGACAGCCGCAATCACGCACATCCGGTAAAGCGCCTTTAAGGCTTCTTATCACCGCTTCACGAAACTGATTAATGCGCCCTGCTTGTGTGATCGTTTGACTCATGAAAAGACCCTTTCCAGCCAATCTTCTGTCGCTTTGACAATTTCCACTTTATTGTGCTCTGAAAGCCCCAAATAAGGGCGTGCGGGCATGGTCACTTGATGCACACAAACAAAGCGGTGTGCTTTGCCGCTTTTAAGAAAAAAGCGCAGTGTCTTGCCATTTTTCGGGCGAATAACCCCACCCAATTGATGAATCCGCGCATAAACCAACCCAGAGCCCACAATCACCTGTTCTGGTGAAGCTTTCATATCAATGGAGCGTGAAAGCGCCCCACTGGCATAAAGAATGGAAGTGCGGGCATGATTGTTTTTCCACTTCTCTCCTTGAGCAGACATTTTTTCACTTTGAATCCGCCGCCTTGTGCTTTCTTGGATGAGACGCCCAACCCCTTGTGCCAAAGTCCCCATCGAGCTATCAGCTCCCTTTTGCAAAAAGGATAAAGCCGCTTCAAGCCCTGTCTCTTTAATCTCAATATGGGTTGCAACAGACATGTTATCTTCCCATCAAACGCGGCTTGGCATGAAAAAAAGCCCCATCACGAACCGGTCCATCTTCGCTCATAATTTTAGGTTCATCTATGCCTAAACCCGCTTTGCCTTCGGCAATACGTTTCAGCAAATCAACCGCCTGTTTGTAACGATCTTCAATAGTCGTGGTCAGTGCCGTATGGCGTATGGCTAAATTATAAACAGCAATATTGACACAGATCATACCCAGAGCCGCTGGCTGTCCAGCAATGGGGATTGAGTAGCGATGAGACAAATGCACATCAATCTCACCACTTGCCTGTTCGAGCGCGCGGGCAATGGCTTGCTCTGAAAAAACTGGATCAGAATTCTCATCCATCCCGCACAAATCATCCAAGAAGTCATCACCCCAGAGCTCTTCAATCAATGTTTTGCTTGCATAAGCCATGTTTAAAAGTTTCCCTTAGACAACTTCTTGCAACAAAACGCCGGCATCTTTTGCAGCGACCAATTCACACACCCGTTCCCCCACACGCACCCGTTTACCACCCGACAAGCCGATATCTGGATCATTGATCACTCCAGACAAACGCTCGCCCAACTGGGCGCTAAAGCCCCAACTGATCACCGATCCATCTGCCTGTTGTTTGGTAGGATCAATATAAAGCAGTGCAATCTTATTGCCCCACACGCGTGCCAATTGTGCCGAACGCCCCTTACGTGCCAAATTCACTTGCGATTCACCAATGAGTAAACGATCGGGGTGTATTTCCATCAGATCAGCAAATTGCGCCTTGGTGACAAAACCATCAGCAGTGCCACCCCCTTTAACGGCTTTAATGATTTTGGGATGACGTTTGAGTTTTGACCAAACAACTTTGCCCATCACAATGGTGTTGGGCGTATAGACGAGACTTTTATCCATCGCCTCATCTAAAGTGGCATAAGGGTCAGATTTCTCATAATCGCTAAATTTATTTTCACCCTTAAGCGTAATCACCCGCTCTGGTGCGTAATTTTCACTTCTTTGCACAAGGGCTGCAACACGCACTTCACGCCCCAATTCTAGCAAATTGGCAAGTCCCTCTACAGCTGTCTTTTCGGGGTTATAACGAGAGCGTCGCTCCGCCCGTGCCCGTGCCGCTGCTTCAATATCTGAATTGGGGATAAGATCATCAAGTCCGTAATCTTTGACACTGGCTTCCCGTTCAAAGGCAGAAAATTCCACCACATTCGGGCGCCCTTTTCGCCCAACTTCAAGTTCAGGCACGGTAAAATTTTCCGCTAAAGGAAATTCACTATATTTAAACACCTCACTTAAAACACAAACGCGTGGCAAAACTTTATCGCCAATAAGAGAACCTGCTGGATTGCGATAACCAATAGCAATAGCGGTGAGTGTTGGATCAATGGGAAAAGGTCTGTTCATCATATGCCTCGATTAATTAATTTTAAAAGAAATAACATCACCAGCAGAACCATCACTCATGGCAATACCAATGGTGCGATCTGCGGCTTCCGCTTTAATGGCGTGTCCTTTGGGGTCAGAGGTCAAAAAATCACCAAAAGAAACATTGCCTCCACAAACCACTTCGCCCCAACCACATTGGCCAACATCAATCATCTCACCAGCCTTGGCTTCACAAGACCCTGCAGTCCCTAATAATTTATCACCCTTACCAGAAGCCGTTGCCACCATTCCATCACCGCGCGCTGCAACAATGCAATAAGGTGAAATCACATCTCCAGCGCGAAAAGATTTAATCAAAATCATCGTACTCATAATGGGCGCTCCTTTTGCTCGCTAATATACTCAACTGCTTGGCTAATGGTGATGTCGAAGCCTTTTTGCTTCTGCTCTTCCTGATAATGGCGTGCCGCAACAGCAATCTCTTCTGGAGCAAGCTTTGGTTCTTGCGCTAAGACACACACTTCTAAAGGGCTTGTTGAGGCAAGCGCCGGCAACTTCTCGACCAAACTTTTAAAATGCTCCATCCCCCCTTCAAGGCTACAGAGCGCACGATATTCCTCGCGAGCAGCCGGCAAAATCTTGCCCTCTTCAATGGTCTTGTCTAAAAGACTCTCAATGGCAGTATTTTTTTGCTCTTCTTGCAAAAGCGCTAAATCTTCTTGCATCTTTGTTAATTGGGAATTTAATTCCGCGCGTTCTTTTTCGCGCGCTTTAAGCGTTGCTAAAATCTCATCCGCTTTAGCATCTTCTGCCAGTGATAGTGCACTGGCAATGGCTGTCAAATCCATCATTTTCTCCGTCAAAGTTATAGGGGAAGGCTGTTCACGGCTTAAAGCCGTCATGACAAGGGCTGGACGGTTCACCAAACCAGCACCGGCTAAATTTAAAATTTCACCTTTCTTGGAATGGCGAAACTCAGGCGAAAGATAGCGATATTCTCGGGCAACAATCTTTTTAGCGGCCATATCGGTCCATTTAACACGCCCCCAAATCGCACCATCCCGCTCTGCTAATTCTTCAATCCAGCCACTGGCAGGTGCTTCTAGACCATTTCTCGCACGGTGATGTTGCCCATGCTCATAATCAATCACAAGCGGTCCTTTATTGGCTGCAAAGGCTTTTAAAATAGTTTGCGGGTTATAATGCCACTCTCGTCCATCACGTGCCTTCACATGGGGCGCTTTGGGCAAAAGCTCTACCCACTCAGGCGCTTGGCTAACGGTGGCGTCTTCACATGAAATGTCTTGGCATAAAACGTCTGGACAGAGATCTATTAACGCAGCATGAAATGTCCCGTCATGACATATCTCAGCATCCCCATCTTTTTGATCTTCGTGAAATTCTTGCTCCATAAACATTGCCTATTGCTTTACAATTGTCATTGGCAATACAATGCATGAAACTGACACATCTCATAAGTCTGACACTGTCAGTCAAAAGAGCATTTCTCAAAAAGCACTCTTTTCCCTATTATTCTCCTTGTGAGAGAAACCCCCGTGCCAAACCATCCCATAAAATCGTTTTCAAAGGCACTTCAAAGGCGATAGAGCGCCGTCGTGAAGTAAGAGGTACAATTTATCGTCTTATACAAAAAAAGCCCCTCTCAAGCCGTTTTTTTAAAGATTGCTTTTTGGCTTAAAAACATTATATCATTGGAGGTAAGGCGTGAGCCAGTTTTGCCAGGACGGTTTTACCGGATCTGCGAGGAGTTGACCGCCCTCCACGCCTTCTCATTTTTCTCGACACCAGTTCCTTCTCACAAACACCAACAGAGCTTTACGGTGTTTTCTTTACAACAACCGTTCATCCTTCTTTTCCCTTTTAAAGAAAACACCCCCAAACACTCTTATAAAATTGTTTTCAAAGACACTGGCGACAGAGCACCATTTTTTTAAAGATTGCTTTTAAACTTTTAAACTGTTACATTATCCGCGAGGCGTGAGCCAGTTATACCAGGACGGTTTTACCGGATCTGCGAGGAGTTGACCGCCCTCCACGCCTTCTCATTTTCCTCGCCTCTTTTCCATTAAGAACAAAAGACTTTCTTCCTGTTGTTTTCTTTACAACAACCTCTCGCCCTTTTTTTCAGCCGCATCCAATAAGCGTCCAATTTCTCTAGAGCTTTTTTTATGCATGGAGGTCAACCACCATTCTTGTTTGCTTGCCACGAATTTAACTGCTAAGCGCCACCATACCCCATCATTTTCACCCAAAAACACAACGCTCGGTACACCTTTTCGCCTGATAATGCCATGGGGGCGGATGAGCGTTTGAATGGCGCCCCGAAAATCATCCAAGCGAAGATCACGCGCTTGATGCTCTAACAAAATATGTTTCACACTGTCTGAAGATAAGCGAATAAGAGAATTTTCCGCTGCAAAAACATCACGCACCTTTTGGATCATTGGGGCAATGGGAATAAATCCACGCGGCATATGTCCTTCAAACATGGCTTCCAAAAGTGGTGAACCCACAATATCTTCAATGGCAATGCGTTTGTCATTGTCCCCCATCACAGAGACTTTATCACTCAAAAAACGGCTTAAATTTTGCGCCCGATGTTTCCCAGGATTAGAATGCCAACCAGGATCAATCCCCTTTGGTATCTTCTCAATTTTCCCCGTTCGCTTATTGTGCCAAACCTGCTTTTCAACATGAAGTGGCTCTGCCCCCTCTTCATAGCCTAAATCTTCTGCTTCATAACGGCTTACCTGTCGCACACTGCATTTACACCGCCAACCATTGGGTGGATAAAGCCAATCCCAAACCGGATCATCAACAGGTGCCGTAAACCCCACCCAACTTTCATGTTCTAAACGCTTATGTTCTGAACTCGACAAAGCATAGGTGAGATAGGGCAAAAATTCTTTATTATTTTGTGTGCGCTCCCACTCGCCTGCTGCATGCGCACTCATGGTATTGGCCCAATAGACCGTTTCTAAACGCCGTGGGCTGCCCAATTGCACCACGCTCTTTTCACCAGTTTTGGGGTCAATGCTGGTCTTTTTACCCCACCAACCCTTTTCCTGTAAAATCGGCATCAAATTTTTTTGAAAATCTTGAAAAGGAACTTGATGTTTTATAGCCTCTCCAACCGCTCGCTTAAAATCCTCCAAAATGTCATAGCCTAGCGATTTTGCCACCGTAAAGGAAAAGGCATGTTCTTCTGGTGCTATATCACGCCAATCAAAGCTTGGAACAAGTGCCTTGGCTTCAAAATAACGGGTGACCTCTTTAGGGGCGGTTTTAAAAAGTTCCTCATCCATGATACCCAAGCCCACGTGCAATCATTTGTACTTTTGCCAAGCGCGCTGCTAATGCGTGATGATCCATCTCACCTAGCAATTCATCTAAGCCTTTTAGGATATCCTCATAACTTTTTGCTTCTCTCACAAGCTTTTTAAAAGGCTCTAAAAGGGGTTCTAAGTCCTCTTCCCAGTCGCTTAAAGCTTCTTGTGAAAGCCGGTCCAATTCGTCGTGATGTTTCCCACCCTGCTTTTTTCCACCCTTGCCCTCTCTTGTCACAGAAACATCAAAAACACCTCCACAATCAGCACAAACATGAGCCTTTTCTCCCCTCTCATCATCAAGCGCATTATCAGGAGCCTTTAAAACATCTTCTTCTTTTGTTGGTTGCGAAAAGCCAATCTTATTGCGCACTTCTTGCGCCCCAACACGCAAACCCAAGGGCACAAGTTTTTCCAGCGCATCACTAATCGCTTTAATATCTTCATTTTCCGAAATCGGCCAATAGACAAGGGGGGTGCGCTCTTGGCGCCCAAAATTAATCTCAACAAAGGGCACAATTAAATCACGATTAGCCGTTAAAGCTAATTGGCGTGCATCAGCTCTGGCAATATCATGACGCACATTTTCATGAATGCGTGCTTGCGAAAAGGACGAACCATCATCCGTCGTCATGGTTTGTCCCAACACACCCTTTGAAATCTGCCGATCTAAATATTCCGCCTTAGAAGCAAAAACCGCATTGCCACTGCCTCCTGCCGCTTCAATAAATTCAATCTCCATTTCTTTGGGAATAATCGCTGCCGCATCACTGGATAAATCACGCACCGCTTGAATGAGAACCCGCCGTTCCTCATGAGAAGAACTCGCTCCATATTTGCCCACACGCAAAGGCATACCGTAAACTTCTAAGAAAGCCATCCAATCTTTTAAGGTATAAGATTTAAACAAAAAAGCCCAAGCTGCAAGCCGTGCAAGCCCCGTGCGGATAGGCAAACCACTTTTTAACTTGGGTCTGTGAATAGAAAATTTATAAGCAGGCAGTTCAATACCATAGTGAGATCCCTCTTCTTTTAAACGCAAATGAAAACCATCCCGCCGGTCCAATTGAAAAAACCGCTGGTCACGCCATTTCCAAGCAACCGGCCACCATTCCTTGGCACTCTTGTCCCACAAAGTTTCAACAACCGCATAGCCTTTTCCCAAAGCATCTAACAAATCCGTGACATAATCATCAACAAAGGTAGGCGCACTAATCACTTCCCGCACCGCATCTGCTATCTTTTTGTCCTGTGCACTGTTGCTTGCGGCAATCACTCCAGGCTCCACCCCTGTGAGAGCATTTTTACGCATGCCAAGCACAGCACGATAATGCAAATCACGCTCTTCCATATCATCGGCAAGTTGAAAAAACTGCTCTGGATGCCCCTGTGCTGCCTGTTGCAAAATATCAGCAAGTTGCGCAGGGGTGAGACCACTGACAATGGTTTGTGACCACACATCACGAATACCATTAATGGTAGGGCTTGCGACTTCCCTCTCCAGTCCTTTGATATTCAGCGCCCTGCCCCACTGATCTAAAAGTTTTACCATCTCATCATCCCATCAATAAATCTTTGATCGCATTGTTGAAAAAAAAGGCGTTGAAAAGAGCGAGCTTTCATCAAAACGATAAGCCTCTCTCACAGGTGTATAATCATAAATTTCAGGAGTTTGGCGGCTGGCAAAATAAGCCAAAGCGCAAGCAATCGCGCTATCACCATGGCGCATAAAACCGTCACTGCCTTTAAAACGATGATTGTCTGGAATTTTCACAATGCCATTGACATAAGCAAGCGCTTGATGATCGGCAACAATGTCACTATCGCGCGGCAAAACAATCGTCCCATCCCCAAAAGCTTCTAAATAAGCCGGCATTTCCTTGCCATACCAACTTTGCGACAATTGCACTTCCTTCACACAAGCCCCATAACGTTGCGCCGCTTTTTCGGCTAAATAAGCCCCATTGCCCCGCGCATCTAACGCGCCGCCCATCAAACGCGGCAAACCATTCACCCCATAAAATAAAATCTCTCTTTGTTGATCAAACGGCGTATTGCGCAATTCCACCATAAACCGGACACGGCGCACCAAATCTTGTCCCACCTCCATCACCACAATCGATGTCGCATCGCCCGATCTGGCAAAATCAACACCAAAAACATGTTGGCGCCGCCGGTCAAGCCCAATATGAAGAGGTTTTATATGTTTCTCACACCAAGCAAAAGCAGCAACACTTCGTTGATGTTCCGATTGATTTTTAAAATCATCCACACAAGCAAAACGCAACACCGCAATATCTGGCGCACAACAATTTTCAATCTGTAAGCGTGTTAAAGCCGCCCCTTCTTGATCAGCTGGTATGGCATCTAATTCTTGGCGCATCGCAGCCAAACGCACCCCATAAGACGCACGAATTTGCTCTTCCCATTGTTGCTCAGATGCTAAACTCCACACCTCCCCCTTCATGGCACAAACACGTTTAAACAAGCCATTTTTAACAGCAACACCAAAGGGGTAACAATGCACCGAAAAAGGAACCTTACCTGCTCGCGCTTCACGGATCAATTCATTGAAAGGATTGAGCACACCATTATGGGTGGAGATCACACGGATTTTTCCTCCCCAAATGAGCAAAGCATTGACAGCATCCAAAACAGAGCGCACATCTTGATGAAACGCCGCCTCGTCAATCACCACAATGCCCTGTAGTCCGCGAATATTTTCAGGGCGGCTAGAAAGCGCCTCAACCCGAAACCCCGAAGCAAAACGCACCCGATAAGCAGAGATATATTTCGTTGAACCATCCGCCCTTTGATCAGAGAATAAAAATTCCTCAACATCCCCACTATGGCTCGTAATTGCCGAAGCAAAATTGCTCACATAGCCAATAAATTCCCGCCCCTTGTCTTTGGTGTCACCAATATAAAAAACATTATCGCCCCTCGCTTCACGTGCCGCCGCTGCAATCAGTGTATCATCCAAAGCTTCTGCAAAAGTAATGCCGGTCCGCCGCCCCTTTTCAACCAATTTTAATGGGGACTTATCTTCAATCCATGCCCGTTGATGCGCCATCAAAACGCCTTCCGCTAAGGGATCACTCTCTTTGGGAAAAGTACTTTTCCGCCAAATATCAAAACCACTTTGATGATCAAAGACATGACTTTTTGAAAAGGGCTGTTCAGCCATGTTTTACCCCCAACACCTGCGCACGAATAGCTCGCGCTGTTTCTTCTGAGAGCCCCGCCGCTGCTGCTGCTGCGTCAACCGCTTTGCTTGCTTTGCTGGTAAAATCTTTTTCCAACTTTTGCCGCCTCGTGGTCGACAAATGTTCAGCCGCCAACACGCCTTTAAGCGCATTGGCCAATTCTTGTGCTGCCTTTGGCGAAAGGTTTTTCCCACTGCTCAACGTGGAAAAAATCAACTCCTTAATCGCTGCCGCCGTCAAAAGAGTGATATTATCAGAAGCTTTAGCATCAAAGCGCTGCGAGAGGCTTGCTGCAATTTCTCTTGTCTGTTCTAGGCGCCGTGACATCACGGCTAGCCGCAAAGAATACCGATTAAAACTGGAAAAGGAGGGTATAGAAAAGCTTAAACCCATTTCTTTTTTTAAAGCCTTCAAAGCTGCTTTAAATTCATCATAAATGGCTTTTTGCGTCTTCTCACGCCCATTTAAAGCCTCAGCCGCCTCTGCAATGATTTGATCACAAGCTTGCGGCAATAAATCAATCGCCGTTAAACGTCCACGCCCGACCTTGCGCATCCTTCACCTCGTCTTTTATTGATGAACGTTTAGGCCGCTTAATCCCCTCAATGGAAAAGCTCCGGTCTAAATGACGTGCTCCCCGTTCTGTTAATGCCGCAAGAAAAACCGAACCCACACATTTTAACGTAACAGCACCTTGATCTTCCATCCATGCCAGTTCATTATGCACAAAATCGCGATCGCGCCTGATGCCATAACTGTATAAAAGCCGCTCAATCATCGCACTCGATAAAGTTTCACTGCGCTCACAAGCAAGCCCTTTTAAAATAATCAACCGCGCTTCTTCACGGATGATTTTATCCATATCTGCTTTCATTTCTTGGCATTCTCCAGTAAAAACTCTTGCAAGCGCTCACCAATGGCTGCCACCGGTTGTAATTGTGCAGAAAGCGTGTTGAGACGACCATTCAATTTCTCCATATTCACTTCCAATCTTTGCAGCGCATCACGATCAGGCAAAAAGTCCATCTCTGTTTCTAACTTTTGCACACGCTCTTTAAGCGCCGTGATATCTTTCAGCATTTCCCGCGCACCTGAAGAAAAATAGGCTCTCAAAACCCCACAAATCGCAATAACCGATAACAATAAAGACAACCAGCCATTGGCAACACTGATATCCAAATTCACTTAAAAGTCCCCTCTCTTGTGCCTAAAATCGCCCGCTCCGCAGCTTTTCTACGCTGTTCACAAATCAATAAAGCAGCACGATCACGCCCCCAATAGTGCACCACTTCACGCGCATTCAAAGCACGCTCTGGCAATAAAGCTGGGCGGGCACACGCCATGCGAACAACAGGCGGCAATTCAACCGATAAAAACTGATACGCAAAACTATCCCTTGGCTTGTGTGTTGAGCAAGCGCACACGCTCAAGCCCAATACCACAGCCAGTAGTTGGCAATACTGCATTGACCCCCTCCATTTTCACAAGCTTTTGTTCCAAAGCCGAAATCACCCCTTGCGCTTGATGCTCAGCTTCCAACGCTGCTTGTCTTTGTCGCTCTTGTACAAGCAGTGCACGTGCTGAAGCCTTGGCAATCTCCAACTGCCAATACAAATCACGCGCCTTTTCCGCTTTTAAAACTTGCGCTTTCATAAAGCCAAAAGCCGCCAACATCACACTGACCAAAAAAAGCAGACCAAAAGACAGTTTTGAAAGTGGGCTAAACATTGCTTTTATCTCCCCACCTCGTTATCTCCACCCCATCATAGGAGCTGCTATGCCGCTTATGGGAATGTTTCCTATTGGAAAAATCCAACGAACCAAAGCCACGATGCACCCCCAGATTGCCAACAATAATCGCCACCATCGAAGGAATAGAAATGCTCGCCATATCAACAATATGCGGAGCCCCCCACAAACCACCAGAAACGAGCAAAAAAATAACCCCCCAAGCAAACCAAAAAGACCACCATAAATAGAGCCTAGAGCCACGATAAGAGGGCTTCATGCTTTCACCTCGCCTCCAAGCCCCAAAAGCTTTTTGGCGCGGTTCAAATAAATCAAACGTTGCACAAGTCCATTCTTGCCCCCATTAATCGCCTTGGTAATCCCTAAATAATCATCTTGATCAGCCAGCCTATTCAAGCCTTTCATTTGCCAAAACCAAACAGCAGACCAAAGCGCTGCTGGAAACTTTTCCAGCTCTTGCGGAAATGCCTCACAATCAACAGCTTGTTCATCGACTAAGCGCCAAAACTTCGTAAAACGACGATAATTATTGCGCCCCGTCAATTGGATCAAACCACGCCCCTTAAAGTGCACCCCATCCCCAGGGTTGACATTGCCTAAATCACGCCGCCCCTCATAAGCGCGCCCTGAGGCATATTCACAAACGGTAAAAAAGCCATCGCTCTCATGGGCACATTGGCTTAAAAAATGTGCAATACGCAACGGTGTTGTGAGTGCCCCATAAGATAAAGCTTTAGGCAACACGCGTGCCATTTCAACAATAATAAAATCTTGGCGCGCATGATGCGCCAATTTAGGCGCAAGGCGATGAAGAAAAGAAGCATCTATTGAAACCATAACAAACCACTCAATGCATAAAAATCCATGCGCAGTTTATCGGATTTCAACCCCCCAATATAAGCCTGACACTGTCAGTCAAAACTCTCAATACTCATAAAACTCTGGAAATAATAAACCTTGTGGTTCTTTTGAAGAAATTTTCTTTTTCAAGCGATAGGCTGTGCGCACATGCATACCAGAAACAGCAGCTGCAGTATCAACCGACCAGCCTTTTTGCAACGCTTGCACCATTTTTTGCCGCCGTTCAGCATCTCTGCCAAGGGGGATAAGAAGGCGCACACCCGAACCATTAAAACAAAAATGGTTGATCAATTGTTGCGCCTCTTCAAACCCAACAATTTCAATCAACCAATCCGCACTCTCAAGACGCCCGGGTATATAAACTTCTCGTCCACCAAAAGCCCGCATCATATTCCATGCTGCTTCACTGCCCGCAACATCAGCTATTTCACGCAATAAGGCAGGAAAATCGCTATAGATTTCCTCTTGCATACATGCTTACCCCTCGCTTTTAACACCTTTACGGATTTTCCGCCCCCAAACATTCATCACTTCTCTAAAATCGCCCCCACTCATCTCACCCAAAGCTTTACCACTTAACGCCATAACACTTTGGTGAAAAGCCCCAAGATCAAACACAGCATCGGGATTCAAACACTTCCATTGGGCACACAAAATGGAAATGCTTGGTTTATTCCTCCATGAATCTTCGCGGTTTTTCCCTTTCCAGTCAACCCCACCCTCACGCTGCAACCAACCTTTCAACGCCTCAATAGCTCTGCATGCATCATCGCTATCGCGTAAAAAGCGAATATGATCAATCCCTGTCTGTCTTTTCACAAAGGCAAGCAACGCCTTGTCTGAACGATCACGAATAATGCCAAGATTCCACCCAGCAATCCAAAGCGCCTGGAGCTTCTTGGCATATTTACCCTCTAAAAGCTTCCTATTCGGCTTAAAACCAAACACTTTCATTTCAGCGATAACCAAGTGCTTTTCTGAAAAATTCAAATCTTTCGCCGATTGCTTGCCTGTCAAGCGATAGAGCAGTGCGCGATAGGTCTCATCATCAAGGCCTAACGCGCGTTTTCCCATATGAAGGACAGCTAAAGACATCTCACCCCCCTCATGTCTTCGCCAGATCAATGGTCACAGCACGCCAAGCGCTTTCTAGGCTATCACGCTCATAAAAACGCACATATTCCTTAGATGTCGTCACACGGATCGCTTCACGAATGGCACGCATCGCCTCTTTCCAGCGTGGATCATCAATATCCAAACGCAACAGCATAAAGATCTCGCCCCGATTCACCTTGCCTTCTTTATCCGTATTAAAAGCACGCGTAATAATCGCACGGATTTCAGGGCGTGCATCCGCAGACCATTCATTCAAACACTCATCAAGAAGGCTTTTGGCAATTTGCAATTGCGGTCCAAAATCAACACTTTCCTGTACCTGCACCTTAATGCGTTGCAAACCATCAAAGCTTGTGTAAGTACAATTGCCCTTTTTGCCACGCCGCTCCACACCATATTCTTGCGCAAGCAAGCTATCAAAATCACTCAAATCCGCAATCGTATGGTTGTTAAAACGTGCAATCCTTGCCGATAACTCTTTCGCAAAACCCATAATTTTGCGCACCGTTTCATCCTCTAACAAATCCGCAGGGCGGATCAAACTTACCGGCACCAAAGCCCCTTTCGCATCCTTCATATAACGCGTACCTTCAAGTTCAATTTGTGGATTCATCACCAACTTCCTCCTTATGTTTTTTGAAACCGACGAAATGGCACAACATCCCCTGAAGAAGGCGCACATCCCGCTTTCAATTGCCAACGACACCGCATAAGCTCATGACCTAAAACGTGGTTATAGCCTGCCAAACGACGCAAATACTCATTCAATTCTCGAACATCTTGTCCATGCATAAAAATGCCATTCACCTCATACTGTAAAAAGGCAGAGCGCAAAGCAATCAAGCAATCTCTTACCATATAAGGGTTACGTTCCATCATTTGCTTCCTCCAAAATCCATATAAATCACACGATTGCTCTCATCCGCATCAGAGCCTTCACACTCAGCCAAAACTTCTGAAACTTGGCCTTCCAAAACCGCATCCGCTTCCCCCAAACGATGAACACTCAACTCCAATTCAAGCAATAACGCCAAATCAACACACAATTTAAGCTTTTCTCCAATATCAAAACCGCATTGATAATCGTCATAAAGACCAACAAGCGTATCGGATAATTCTTTGTCGCATAAAGAGATCATGCCAATTCCTCCACGTCACGGTTTTTCCATGCCGCTTTGACATGTTTCAAAGTCACCTCACACCCATCTCCAAGCGCTGCCATGCGTGCCAACATCATGGTTTTGTCAATTTGCCGCAAAGCTCCAGCCTTTAAGCCTATCCCTGTCAAAAACTTTATCGCACCAACATCTTCAATCCCCCAATCATGAATGCGCGCTGCAATATCCTCACTATAGGGCTTGCGCCGTTTCAAATGCATCGCCAATCGGCTTTTAATTTGCGCATAAGAGGGACCATTTTGACGATGAACCAACCGTCCAGAGATTTCATCATTGCCAACCAAAGCCAACCCCGTACCATTGATATCAACAAAGTGGCGCAACTGATTAATCGCTTCATCCGTTAAATTTTGCGCCTCATCAACAATCAACAATGTTCCGCCACCAACACGCTCTAACTTTTTGCCAATCGCACGCGTTAAGCGGGTGGGATTATATTCCACCACTTCCAATTCTGCTGCCATATCATTCAAAATACCGTGAACACTGCGCGTATGCGGGCTTGCTGTCACCAGATAAACATGCGGGCGGGTAGAGCGATAATGGCGGCAAGTTTCGGTCTTACCACTGCCCGCATCAAGCGTAATCATCACCATATCCCCCGTACTTTGTGCCAGTGTTAAAGTATCAATAATCTCACTGGCAATTCGATTCCTCTGAAAGGCTGGTTTTTCAGGAATGCGCTCCAAAAACCCCGCCGTTTCCTTTAAAACCTCAACCCATTGTTGAACCTTTGCATTTTGCTTCCCCAACTGTCCCGCATAACTGCCCGCATACCATTGCGAAAACGTCCCATCCGGCATGCCTATGCGCCGCGCCACCTCTGCTTTCGACCAATCATTCATTTGCCCCAAAGCTCTCACTGCATCCACAAGCTCATTCCATAAAGCAATGTCATCACTGTTGCGGTTTTGTGCTGTTCCATTAGGCTGGATTTTAGGTCGCGCCCAAGGATTTTTATCGACCGTTGCATTTATCGCGTTTTTCATGTATATTCCCCTCTCGTATTGATTTTAGACTGTTGATAAGGGGAAGGGCTCCCACCCGCCCCTTATCTTTTGTCTTTAGAATGAACATTTAAAAGCCGTACGCGATACTAAAACGGCTAACCTTGCAAATCCCCTCTCTTTCTCACACATCAGGGAACTTGCTAACTCCACGCATCTCACCCGATCAGGCAAAGACACCTAGAAACTTCATGTATTGATTAGACTATGAAATGGATAAGATTCCTCCCCCCTTTCTTTGTTAACGCTTCAAGCTGATACGCGATACAAAACCAGCTTCCTTTTGAGAATTCTTATACCCCCCCCTCTCTTTTCCTATTTCCTTATTCTATTGCTTGGGAAACTTGATCACCTCACGCCCCTCATCAGAGGCGGAAAACTTTCTCAAAGCTTTATGCAAGTGTTGACTGAATTCTTCCTCCCCCAAAGCCTCATCATCGTCTGCTTTCAAAGCTAAATTCCCCACATTGTTTGGCATCAAGCGGCTCACCTTTGGCTTTATCGGAAGCTTCGATTTGAACGCTTCATCCTTTTTCTCAAGGCGCCCATAAACATCGGCCAAGTGATCAGGTGCAAGCTTTGCCGCTAGCTGTTTTTCTGCTTTAACAGCCTTCACATATTCTTTACGCAAACGCCCATTCAAGCGCGCCGCCTGCTGGTCATAAAAACCTACATCACAAAGGCATGGTGCCAGACAAAGCAACCGATTGTTCAAATCATAAACCCGTAAATCTTGATGCAAATTATCCGGATCAAAGCGTACAATCACTTTTTTCCCCGCATGCTCATTCAACGCCCGCGCCCAATAACGATTGCCATAAAAATGGATCTCGCCCGTACCCTTTTGCGCACGCAATGCCTCAGAGGTTAAAAGCCATAAAGCCCGTTGTGCTGCCGTTGCTTGCCGAATAATCGTCCCCTCTGCTTGCAAGCTCTCTGCAAAGGTCTCATCAAAACTGCGCCCCGCACAATTGACCGCCTTACGCCCTGCTTGCGCATTGTGTGCACAAATTTGCGCACCAACATGGGCTTTAAACGCTTCAAATCCTATCGCGCGTTTTCCATAATCTTCAGGCTTGGCATCCGGTTTATTGCCCGTATAAGCCCCCGCACAAAAGGGATGTTTGGAAATCGCTTCTGCCAGATCACGCCATGCCCGCTCAATCGGTTTAGACTGTCCGCTATAAGGGGTGGTCCATTGCAATTGCACACCCAAACTCGTCAAAAGCCCCTGCGGATCATCCGGCTTAATCTTAAAACGAAAACGGTTTTGCACACCTCCAGAAATCCACTTGCTGGTAAAAGCGCGCCCATTATCCAAGGTCATACGCTCTGGTATGCCATAAGCTTCCACCATGTCCCCAATCACCAAACGCACGATTTCCCAAGTCTCAGCATCCGACAGGCGCCACGATAAAATCTTGCCCGAATAAAGATCTTGTATCGCAATCAAATAAAGCCGCACAGGCTTCTCTGTCCAAGGAACGCTCACAAAAACATCCAGCTTATGCCCGTCCATATTCACTGCTTGCAATGCATGCAAGCTCGAGCGATCACGCCGTTGGGCTGGATAAAGCTTTTTTGCCTTTTCTTCTCCCTCACGTGCTAAAACCACAACCGCTTTGGAAATTTGCGCCTTAAAACGACGCCGCAAAGCCCGCTCAGAAGGAATGGGCTCAAAACCCCGCTCCTGCGCAACCGAAACCATCCGCCGATAACACGCCGAAAAAGCAGGTTTAGAGGGGCGCAAATAATCCGAACAAAAAACCTCCCACGCCCCCTCATGACACGGCGCAAATTGCGAAACATTCTCCTCACCATAACAAGGCGCTAAAGCTGCCAACCAATCAGGGCGCTCATACCCCTCCACCATCTGCCGCCAATTAAAAAGCGACATCCGGCTCACACCAAATTGCACCGCACTCAAACTTGCCGCATCATGCACACCCATACCGGCATGGAGCAAATCTTCCCAAAAGCAAAGTGCCTTCAAACGCTCTTCACAGCGCCTTTTATGCGCCTTGGAAAGCCCCTCATAACGCACCCAAATACTTGTCTTTTGCTCCCCTTGCGTTTGTTTCACATCAACAGCCCCACCAAACCGCACCAACAATGCCGCCCGCGCCCCCTCCGGCAATAAGGAAATGTGAACTTCTACAATAGGTCGAGAAACCCCTTTAACTTTACGTGTCAATCCACTTTGATGACGCCATGTGGTCGCCAAAATCTTACGCAATCCACCTTTACTTTTCGGCAACCCTGGCAAAGCTGCCTCAGCCAATTCGGCAATAGTAAACCATTCCTTCATGGCTGCCCCCTTTTAATGCGAACCGGCGTTGCGCGCATGGCTTTCAATTGCGCTGCAATCTCCCGCTGTTCCTGCTGCAACCGCGCAATTTCTGCTAAACGTGCCTCATCCCCTTGCAACAGCAACAATCCATCTTCACTCACCACCTCATCCCAAAGCCAAAATGCCTCTGTCGCCCGCACAAATGCCTTAAACCGCGGCAGGGAAATATCCACCTGCTTACTTTCCGCAACATAAGCATCCAAACTGGCCTTACTTAAACACCCAATCCCTAAATAATGCGCCATACGCTCCGCAATCACACTGCGCTCATGCCGGCATTCTCTCAAAGCCCGCGCCATCGCTCGCTTAATGCGTGAGCGAAACCGCCCTAAATCAATCTGCGCAACGGGTTCACGACAAGGAAAAACCGGCTTTTGGAAAAAATCAAGCTGCCCGCAACCATGCCTCTTCATGACAGCACCTCCCCCGATTGCTTGTTCAAATAATCATAAAACCGCGCCTTTGTCTGCGCATCTGCTCTCTGCCAAACACCCAATAACTGAGCAAAAACCCGCTCTTGTTCATTAATTTGCGGCGGCGTATTAATCCCATTGACCAAATCAACAGCCCGCCTCAAATCCCCCTCAACCTGTTGCAAAGCAATTGCCACCCGCCGTTGCGCAACCGGCTCCATCTTGGCTAATTTCAACAATTGCGCTTGATTATCCGCCAATGCCGTCCCCCGCAAAACAGAACGCAACTCCGGCTGTAAATGCTGAGCAATGCTGTTAAGACGTTTTACTGAAACTTGAGACAAACCAATACGATCCGCCACATGTTTAGAAAAAGATAAAACTGTCCCTTTACCATTTTCTTCATCTGTATAAGAAATAGGGACAACTTGTCCCAATTTCTCATCACCGATCAAAGGATCAACTTGATCCTTTGATTTTTCATCCCCTTCACACCCAGTTTCATGGTGCTCTGAAGAACCATCATTTGGCAAAGGTGCAAGTTGCACCTTTGCCACTTTGTCCTTTGTATATTGATTACCACCGATCAAAGGGTAATGTTTACCCTTTGATTTTCTGTCCCCACCAACCTTAATTTCCCCATACTTCTTTTCCCACAATTCGCGGTAAGTCTGGACAAAAAGCGCACGATCAATCACTGACAATTCATTGCGAAAGAGGTTTTCAGCAACCTCTAAAAGCGCGGCATTGTCCTTATCAGCCTGCACCACAACGGCATCAATGTCACTATAGCCCAAAAGCTCAGCAGCACGAAGCCGATGCGCACCAGCAATAAGCGTGTAATTACCTTCCTTAGCATTGGGGGTATGGCGCACCGTAATCGGATTCATCAATCCCTCCCGCGCCATTGATTGTGCAAGTGCCTTGGCATGCTCATCATCCACAGGGCGTATACGCTCCGGTACCACAATCACATCAAGAGCAAGCTTTTGAAACTGTGCCATCACGCCCCCGCCTTTCTGATCTCTTTAAAGAATAAATCCATCGCACGCCCCGCCCATCTTCGATAAGCTTTCGCAAAAACGGGTTCTTCCAAACGCCGGTTAATGGTACGCAAAGAACGAGCAACAGCAGTGCGTTCACGCTCTTGCATGGCAACAAGACGCCGCCGCGGCACCTCAAACTGATAATGCAAAATATGAATAACAATCTGTCGTGCTAACGCCGCATCAAATAAGCAGTGCGGAGGGTCAATAATATACCGGATTGGCAAATGTTTAAATCCACTACTCACCGCCTTAAAAGAACAGGCAAGCATAGCTTCCAAACGTTCAACCTCCGAATAAGGATTAACGATATCGCTTCTGGCTTCTGGGGTCCATAAATTACAAGCAGCAACCATAACCACCCCCTATAAAAACAATATGACCACCATCTAATCGCCAGAACCAACCCATGCAAACGGCTGTTCTATGATGCAACTCTATGCAATTTATCTTGCCTATTTCGTACTGATCTTTAGACATTGATAAACCTTTTTATCTTATGGTATTTAAATTCATGGCAAATGCGCAAAAACGCAAAGCCGTGTAACGAAGTTCAAGCAGCATTACCGCGCAAAGCAGAATGCGCACGCGAATCTGTGTTGGCATGTTTTGCTGCTTTAAAAATGCGACGGCGACTTTTGGGGTAGCGGTCGCTAAAAACTTGCTCAACGGGCAAACCGATAAAATCGGCAATAGCGCGTTCGGCTTTCTCGTTAGACCGTGTCCAGATATGTTGAACACTGGATGACGAGAGTTGATAAGCTTTCGCGAGCTCCGCCAAGGTCATATTACGGCGGCGTAGCTCGGCTAAAATACTATGGCGATCCCATACTTGTGTGATAGTCATAAACTTCGCTCCTGCTTTAAACGGATGCTCAAACCATCCGTTTTTTGTGGGGTTAATTGTAAAATATCTGCCCTCTATATCGGGCGGTAATAATAGGTATACAGCCTAAATAGGCTTTTGTAAATACCCAAATGTCATTTGGAGTGATTTTTTTGGCACGCCCTGAAAAAGAACCTACAACAGAACTGGCAAAACGATTGCGTGAAATACGACACACCCTTGGTTTTACAGAGCGCAAACAATTTGCTAAACATTTTGATATTCCCGAAACGACTATGCGCAATTATGAAACGGGTTTACGAGAGCCTCCTGCATCTATACTGCGAATATATAAAGATCGCTGTGGAATATCCTTAGACTGGCTTGTCACTGGTGAAGGCGAAATGTTTACAGACATGGCAAAAGCGAAAGCAGCAGGTTTTAAAGCACCTACCATCCCTGCTGGTCTCATGAAAAAGCTTGGTCGCATAGCTTATACAACCTATCGCGATGCAAATATAAAACTCCCCCCTGAAGATATAGCGGAACTCGCGGCGGAACTTTATAAAAAACTGCAAGAGCTTGTTCAAGACATCAACGACACGGAAGAAGTAGAAGCAACTTTCCCTCTTCTTAAAATTCATTTAAAGCGTCAAATAGAAGCTGAAAGAGTACATCTAGAAACTACACAAAATACGGCTTAATGCCTCTTTAATATGACACGACAAAGAAATGAACCAAAAACCCCATTAGCAAGACGCCTCATAGAGGTAAGAAAGCTTGTAGGCTTATCTCGTGATATATTTTCTCTTAAAATTGGTATTAGTATTCAAGGGCTTGGCAATTACGAACGCGGTGATAGAACCCCAGACGCAACCGTTTTAACATCATATGGAGAAAAATTTGGGGTCAACCTAAATTGGCTTTTGACTGGTGAAGATGAAATGTTCATAAACATGATGAAAACTCAGTCTTTCAATATATCTCCACCTACCATCCCTGCTGGTCTCATGAAAAAGCTTGGTCGCATAGCTTATACAACGTATCGCGATGCAAATATAAAAATCCCTCCTGAAGATATAGCGGAACGCGCGGCGGAACTTTGTATAAAGTTGCAAGAGCTTGTTCAAGACATCAACGACACGGAAGAAGTAGAGCTTATTTTACCTCTTTTAAAACTGCATTTAAAGCGTCAAATAGAGGCTGAAAATGCACATCCAGAAACTACATAAAATACAACTTAATGCCTCTCTAAAATGAAAAATACAGGCGCGTTTCTCTTTACATTAAGAAAATGAAATAATACATTGTTTTTAAAGAATTATATTTACAAAAAAAAGATATGCGCCATATGGCGCATATCTTTTTTGCTTTTTTGGTTATTTTTGGCTGATTTTGGAGTCAATTGAACTTTTGGATTGATTTTTTTCACAGGGTCTTCAAAGGCGGTTTTCTGGGCTTTCACAGACTTTTCAAAATTTTTCACAGGGTTTTCAAAGACCTTTCAAAGCCCTCTCTCATTTTTACCATGAAAACGCACTTTTTTCTAATTTTCGCTCTTTTTAGCTCTTTTTTACAATTTTAGGTGTCAAAATCTATTTTGACAAAACGCGCATTTAATGCTAAATTTTATACATGAAAACAACAAATTACCACGTATTCCTACCTAATCCCACCTTTTCCCACTTAGTATAAAACCTAGTGTCAAACTACACCAGCTGTAGCTTGCCAGCGGGTTTTGTATATTTTGCCACTAGGTTTTGTACCAATTTATTTTTTCTCAATGTAGCTTGCCAGCGGGTTTTGTATATTTTGCCACTAGGTTTTGTACCAATTTATTTTTTCTCAAAGAGTTTTTAAGGGGTTCTCAAAGGGTCTTCAAATGCCTTTCAAAGGGTATTTAAAGCTCTCTTTAACGCATTTTTCTGCTCCTATTTTTCCAAATCACTAAAGCATGTAAAGTC
>NZ_JBHIRB010000014.1:0-39738 GCF_042196845.1 Bartonella sp. AA9NXGY | reverse complement strand
ACTCGTCGTATATAGTACTCTTTCAAGCAAAGAGTCAATATCATTTTTTATTTTTTTTTAAATAAAATAACCCAAACTTTACCAATAAAATATTGAACAAAAAATCCTATTTCAAAACATTATTGGAAAAATAAGAAGCGTATAAAACTTTCATGCCTGATAGCGGCGGCTTTCAGATTATAATACCCTCCCCTCACAACGATTATAACTTTTCTTACATATCGCAAGGATGTCATGTAAAAGGCTAAAGATAGAGTACATATTATATAATCACCATTGCATAAATATCTTACACGCTTTATGCTTTTCCATGGGAGCAAAAGGAAGATGTCAATGTCATCTAAACTGACGCGTAACCAAACATTGGTTTTAAATACTTTAAAAAATGCAAAAGGGCCTTTAAGTGCTTATGCGATTCTCAATCACTTACGCGAAGAAGGTTTTCGCGCACCTCTCCAAGTTTATCGTGCGTTAGAAAAGCTCGTACAGTTAAAGTGTATTCATCGTCTTGAAAGTGTAAATGCCTTTATGGTCTGTTTACACCCTGAAAACTGTCAACATGAACTTACAACGTTTATAATTTGCGAAAACTGTGGCACAGTCAACGAAATACAAAATCAAACGATTGTATCAAGTTTAAAACAGATGGTTCAAGCAGTTGACTTCCAAGCACACAAAAGCACCCTAGAAGTACGAGGTCTTTGTAAAAAATGCGCAATAAAATAAGACATCTAACTTGAAAATAAGATCTCTAACTTGCAAGTTTATATATTTAGTATTATGTAGCAGGGATCGCCTTATTGTTGGAAAAGCTCTTATCGTCCGTGCATATATCACCCTACCCTAGAGTGAGAGGCTTATTATACTCGTTAGAACATAAATATTGAAAGTATAAAATCATGTCCGTATCTGAGACCATTTTTTCAACAAAAAATCTCGATAAAATGAAACGAAAAAAGGTAATCAAGGCTCTTCTTATTGTCTTTGCGCTTTTTGTACTTTGGTTTAGCTATAAGTGGACGACGCAATGGTGTTATATGCTGTCCACTGAAGATGCCTAAACTGTGGCACAGTCAACGAAATACAAAATCAAACGATTGTATCAAGTTTAAAACAGATGGTTCAAGCGGTTGGCTTCCAAGCACACAAAAGCACCCTAGAAGTACGAGGTCTTTGTAAAAAATGCGCAATAAAATAAGACATCTAACTTGAAAATAAGATCTCTAACTTGCAAGTTTATATATTTAGTATTATGTAGCAGGGATCGCCTTATTGTTGGAAAAGCTCTTATCGTCCGTGCATATATCACCCTACCCTAGAGTGAGAGGCTTATTATACTCGTTAGAACATAAATATTGAAAGTATAAAATCATGTCCGTATCTGAGACCATTTTTTCAACAAAAAATCTCGATAAAATGAAACGAAAAAAAGTAATCAAGGCTCTTCTTATCGTCTTTGCGCTTTTTGTACTTTGGTTTAGCTATAAGTGGACGACGCAATGGCGTTATATGCTGTCCACTGAAGATGCCTATGTGCAAGGAGATATAGCCGCTATTGCGACTAAATTAAATGGGTATATTGAAAAAATTGCCATTAAAGCCAACCAAGTTGTAAAAAAGGACGATGTTTTATTTTACCTAGACAATGGTGATTATAAAATAGCCTTAGATCAAACAGAAGCGCATCTTAACACACAGAAAAAAACACTTCTACGCATTGATGCGCAAATCACAGCCGCTCGTAGTTCTTTAGATGATGCAAAAGCACAAAAAGCAGCCGCTTCAGCCATAGCAACCAATGCACAACTCACCTTAAAACGTGTAACAGAACTGAAAGCCAATCGTTATGCTCCTCAATCCAATGTTGATGATGCCAAATCCGCTTATGAACAAGCCATTGCGAATGTTAACAGAGCGGATGCAAAAATGGCTTCAGCACGTGCAAATATCCGAGTGCTAGAAGCGCAACGAAGTGAAACAGAAAGCGAAACAAAGAGTTTAGAGCTCTCGCGTAAAAAAGCACAACGTGATCTTGATTCGACCATTATACGAGCGCCATTTGATGGAGTTATAGGAAATTTAACAGCAAAAACGGGAGATTTTGTTGTAAATGGCCAACGTCTTGCGGCGTTAGTCCCCATACATGCACTTTATATTGAAGCAAACTATAAAGAAACACAGCTACAAGACATTCATACCGGACAAAAAGCTTATATTTCTGTTGATGCCTTCGAAGATGATGTTTTTACAGGAACAGTGCTTTCTATTTCGCCCGCAACAGGCGCTGTTTTTTCTCTTCTGCCTCCACAAAATGCTACCGGTAACTTTACAAAGATTGTCCAGCGCATTCCCGTACGTATTTCTATTCCAGAAGAAGTTTTAAAAACCGGACATATCCGAGCAGGAATGAGTGTTTCAGTGAAAATTGATACACGTACAAAGCCACAAGATAAAAGTCTCTTATAAAAAAGTAGAAGATCTTACTATGACATCTTCCATACCAGAGCTCATACAGTCTCAAGAACGCATAGGAATGCGCAAAATTATAGTTTTTATAGCTATGTCTTTTGGCATGTTTATGGCAATATTAGATATCCAAATCGTTTCCTCTTCTTTAGCTGAAATTCAAGCGGGTCTTACAGCAAGCTCTGAAGAAATTTCATGGGTTCAAACTTCCTATCTCATCGCTGAAGTCATCATGTTGCCGCTTTCTGGATTTTTAGGAAGATTGCTTTCAACACGTGTTTTCTTCACCATATCAGCGATCGGGTTTACGATTACTTCTGTTCTTTGTGCAACAGCAACATCTATTGGAGAGATGATTTTGTATCGCGCACTACAAGGTTTTATTGGTGGAGGAATTATCCCAAGCGTTTTTGTCGCCTCTTATGTTCTTTTTCCTCCTTCCAAACGCCCAATTGTTACCCCTATTGTTGGACTAGTAGCAACATTAGCCCCCACCATTGGTCCAACCGTGGGAGGCTATATTTGTCATCTCTCATCATGGCATTGGCTCTTTCTCATCAATGTACCCTGCGGGATTATCATCTCAATTCTCGCTTGGAAATTAATTGATTTTGATAAAGCTGATCCCTCTTTAATGAAGAAGTTTGATTGGTTAGGATTCATTTCTATGGCTACTTTCTTGGGAACTTTAGAGTATATTCTAGAAGAAGGAGCACGTCATGATTGGCTGAGTGATACGCTGATTCGGGATTTGTTCATTACCATGATTCTTGCTGCAGCCTTATTCTTCTGGCGTGCTTTTACAGTAAAAGAACCCATTGTAGATCTCTCTACTTTTTCTAATTTTAATTTTTCAGCTGCATCCATTTTTTCCTTTTCATTGGGAATAGGCCTTTATGGACTCACGTACCTTTATCCTGTCTATTTAAGCCAAATCCGCCACTTTGATGCTCTCATGATTGGAGAAACATTGTTTCTTTCAGGATTCGTCATGTTATTAACTGCCCCGCTTGCTGGATTTCTTTCAGCACGAATGGATGCACGTTTAATGATGGCAATAGGACTTTTTGGTTTTGCAATAGGTATTTGGATGGCGAGCTCTATCACAGATAACTGGGATTTTTGGCAGCTTTTTTGGCCGCAAGTTTTCCGTGGTGCTTCTGTAATGTTATGTATGGTTCCTATTAATAATATTGCCTTGGGAACACTCCCACCAGAACGGATGCAAAATGCTTCTGGACTCTTTAATCTCACCCGGAATCTAGGTGGGGCTGTAGGGCTTGCCATTATCAACACTCTCATAACAAAACGCACAGACTTCCATCATGAACGAATAGCCGAAACTCTTAACTACGCAAACAGACAAGCAACTGAAATGCTTTCAAATCTTACTGTATTATTCAAAACAGAAACCTTTGATTCCTATACTCTGGCTCTTTCTCAATTGTTTGGTATGGTACGCATACAAGCAACCATTATGGCTATTAGTGATATTTTCTTTATCATAACCATCATTTTTGGTGTTTTAACATTTATGACAATGTTTCTCAAAAAAATACCACCTCTCATGGATTCACCACCAAATCACTAAGCTTAATTAAAATTGAGAAATATTTTTTATCCTTATCACTTTCCTCGTTTCCTATGCACTTTATCTTGTCTCAAGAGACAGTATAAATAAACATATGATTCTAAATGATTCTTCTGATAAAAATTCTTTTAATGCGGGCTCTTTCCGCACTTAAAAACAACTTCTCGCATACAAAAATTGTTCTAGATGATCGGTAAACAAAGAGCTTATCTAAAGTGCTCCACACCATAAAGATAAAGCAGCCATTTCTATAAGATTTTTAATTTATCACCATAGGGCACAAAAGATTAAAAGATTCTTTGCCCTTTACTCTTTTGATTCTTACAAGAATATTCTTAAAAGATTTATGATTCTTGTGATTTTTATTCACGCACATATTTCTCTTATAATGTGTAGGACAACGTTTTTTGATTCTGAATGCAAAATTTTACATGAAAAAATCATTTTGTATTTGATCCTCTCATGCCAATTGCAAAACGATTTACCTTTATAGCAAAAAAGTAATGACATATTTTTTTTCAAAAAAGCTGCTTTTGAACATGTAATTTTATTTTTTTACACTCTTTAAAAAAAGCTGATACTTACAATTTTGATTCTACTGCTGTATATTTTTCTTTCTTAAGCCCCTTCTCTTTCAATAAGCGCTAAAATTGTATAAAATTTCTCAAAATATCTCTCTATTGAATCAATCAAAACCATTCCCTTGCACATAAAAAGCAAAGAAAAAAACTGTTTAAGAAAAAAGTAAAATATCCAACCATTTCGATACAAGATTTATCAACGATATTGAAAACTGGAAAACTGTATGATGATAGCGACTTTAAAAGAACACAAGACAACTTAAAAATCCGGTTCCTTTAATATTATAAAATAGGACGCTATTTCAAAAAATGAGCTTAAAATATATTCCTACTCACTTAACTGAAATTATCAAAAATAAGAAACCAGCCACATAATAAAATCGCAATAGAACTCCCCAAAAACTTTGTACCGCTAAATACTTTGGCTCTAGCCAAAACAGTATGCTCTCCTCAATACCAGCTGTTGAAAAACAAAATAAACATATCTTCAAGCCACTTTATGATGCTGGAAACGATTTGAAACTTCTCGTTCTCCACTAGGAACTAAAGTGCCATAACACCCAGAAAGATAATGTGGTATCAGTTCCAACGCTTGAAAGCGATGCTTTTCGTAAGGACCAGGCATTGCCAAATTTTCTGTTAAACTATTTGAAAAGCCAAAACGTTGATAAAATTCAAAATCCCCTACCAGCAAAATGGCGCCATATCCCAATTTTTTTGCTGTTTCAATTGCATGGCGGACTAAAATTGATCCTATTCCCATACCAGCACATTCAGATGCAACAGCCAAGGGGCCCAAAAGTAAAGCATGTTGTGTTTTATTTTTTCTTTTAGAAAAAGAAACATGCCAAAGACGGACACTTCCCACAAGCTCTCCCAGAGCATTTTTAACCACAAAAGAAAGTCCTTGAGCAGCTAACCGTCCACGACGTAAAGCCTCTGATGATTTACGTTTACGTCCATACCCCATCGTTGAATCAAGCAAAATTTCTCGATAAGGCTTATCGGTTTCTTGCTCCAATAAAAGTGTAAAACATGCCCCATCTTTTGTTTGAAAGTTCATCATGTTCATCTCAATGACCGCCCTCTTATAGCACCATGACGAGCATAGCAAAAAGTCTAAAAAAACTATAGTTAAAAGGAAACCTCAGATCACATATGATCGTAAAGGCTCAAAACCATTAAAAGCAACCGATGCGTAAGTTGTTGTATAAGCACCCGTTCCATGAATCAATATTTCATCTCCTATTGTTAGAGATAGAGGAAGCGGATAAGGTGTTTTTTCATAGAGAACATCTGCCGAATCGCATGTTGGTCCAGCCAAAATACAAGGCTCCATCACCTTATCATCATGAGGTGTCTCAATAGGATAACGAATGGCTTCATCCATAGTCTCAGCAAGACCATTAAATTTTCCAATATCAAGATAAACCCATCGTATATTATCATTATCAGCTTTTTTAGATATTAGAACAACTTCTGTACGAATAACACCAGCATTGCCAACCATCGCACGTCCTGGCTCAATAATCGTCTCAGGGATACGATTACCAAAATGCTTTTTCAATGAATCAAAAACTGCTGTACCATAAGCTTGTTCTGTAGGGACATCTTTCAAATAACGCGTTGGAAAACCGCCCCCCATATTCACCAACCTTAGTGAAATGCCTTCTTGTTCCAAACGCTTAAAAACTGTAGAAGCATCCGATAAAGCACGATCCCACGCACTCAAATCAACCTGCTGAGATCCAACATGAAAAGAAACACCATAGGCTTGCAAACCCAATTGGTGTGCCCGTCTTAGAACATCAACCGCCATATCTGGAACACAACCAAATTTGCGTGACAATGGCCACTCTGCACCTTTTCCATCGGTAAGAACACGGCAAAAAACACGCACTCCTGGAGCAACACGCGCAATTTTTTCCACTTCTTCCACACAATCAACGGCATAAAGTGAAACTCCCAATGCATATGCTCGTGCAATATCACGCTCTTTTTTAATCGTATTTCCAAAAGAAATACGCTCTGGCGTTGCACCTGCTTTTAAAGCCATTTCAATTTCTGCAACAGAAGCCGCATCAAAAGAAGATCCTAAAGAACTTAGCAAACACAAGATTTCAGGAGCTGGATTTGCCTTTATTGCGTAAAAAATACGAGACTGCGGCAGAGCTTTTTCAAAATTTAAATAGTTGTCACGAACAACATCAAGGTCAACAATTAAGCATGGACCTTCAGAGCGATGTGTTGCAAGAAAATCGCGAATACGTTGCGTTGCCATCTGCAATTCTCCTTGAGGGAACGCTCCCCCACTCTATGCTTAGACAGCCAAAGCTGCCAAAAGCTAAAGGACAAAAAACACACAACAACCATCCCCATTCTGATTACAAAAAACCAGAAATTAGCATTGCATGCTGCGAAAGAACAGCGCGAAACCGCGTTATTCTATTTTATCTGCCTTTTTGATTGGAGTTGAGAAAACCACTTCCGCACTGAAGGCAATGAGGTGTGCCTCTATAGTTATCCCAGCATTTAAAAGCTGGAAGACACCAGAAAGGCCCGCACCGTCGTTGCTTCAAGATGTCCTCATTCTTGCAATTGGCTGTAAGAATGACTGGAGCGGTTAGTTCCAGGTACCGTACCGGTTAATCTCACCATTTGAGAACCAGCGGACACCCACAGGCACGTGCGACTTTGGGCAAGGCATCCTATAAAACGAATTCTTTCTCATTTCAATCATTTTTTTAATTTTAAACATTTTTTAATTCTTAAAGATAAAATGATGCGAAAAAACAACACTCTCCCCAGACAAAGCCATCCATCCGCTTTCATGAGATCACACCCCTTACATTATCTGTGCAACATAAATCACTGTCTTGCGTTTAAAGCCCCTCGTTTCTTTACCCTATTCTATCTCCTAATATCCGCAGCAGAAAATAACGCAAAATAAATTACTCAAGACATTAATTTATAATGATAATTTATTATTGTACCCTTAAACAAAAATCCCATTATAAAATCCTCTTATTTCAACCCTCTTACAATGAATCAATTAAAATCATTCTTTTGCGCATCACAAATAAAAAACAATTGAAAAAAGGAGTACCTCTTATATATCCTCTCAAATGCAAAGATGACCAACATTGAAGACTGAGGATAGTAACGACTGAAGCACCATAGTCTTTAAAGATAACGTGTCCTTCCCCCAACAAAACACCATTATCTTTCTCATTTACATCCTAAAAACATCCCTGCTTCCACATTCATTTCACAGCATCGCTTAAGCAAAATATCATGAAGAAATCCCCGTATAATATAGCTTGTATAATATAGATCAACTACATCTCACCCTCTTTATACTTATGAAATTAAAAACAAACGCTCCCATTCTATCTGCCAACTCCCAATATTGCAGAAACTCCTACATTGAAATGTTTCATAACACCTTATCTAAAATGATTTTTGTCCACACGTTACTCCCATTTGCAACGTACAAGCGAATGAATTTTACGCGATTCGTTCTCATCTAATCTGAAAGCAACAAAGTTCACAATATTGAACTCTTTTATTCAAATGAATAATAAATTATCATTATAAATTAATGTATTATATTAAATTCTGAAATCATAAACTCCTATTATCATTTTATTTTTCCACCTAGCATCTGCTTTTTCATCTCCTCTTATTAATCACATCTTATTCATACGCTTTTCTCTTAAACTATAATCTCCCTCCTCTGCGCTGTTGGTGAACGGCTTTTCTATTTTTAAATGAAAAGTATTTGAAAACTCAATCCTATAAGTCAAGGAGAGCGAACAATCTATAATGATTATTTATAAGTCAAATAATTTAATATAAACAAAAAGACCGAATAATATCCGGTCTTATGAAATATTTTTCTACCAATATAAAAAACTCTTCTCTCTTAAATTTAAGAGAAAAACGCTACAACTTAAAACTCTACACTACGATATCCTTATGTCCCTTGATGAGAATCAATTGCACGCAACTTCAACAATTGAAATTGCCTATGGCGCTCACGAAAGCGCTCTCTATCGGCTTCACTACGCGTGTTATAACAAGCATCACAGGAAACACCTTCCTCATAATGAGGCGATAATTTGCTTTCAGCATTAAGAGGAGAACGACACGCGCGACATAATTCGCGTCCACATTCTTCAAGACCATGTTGAACAGAAACACGCTCATCAAAAACAAAACACTCACCCCACCATAAACTTTTCTCTTTTGGAATTTTTTCTAAATATTTGAGAATACCTCCTTTTAGATGGTAGACTTGCTCATAACCAAGATCACGAACATAAGCTGTTGATTTTTCACACCGAATACCACCTGTACAAAACATGGCAATTTTCTTTTTTTTCTTTAACTCAGCCTCATGTTTACGCACCCATTCAGGAAATTCGCGAAATGTTTTAATCTGCGGATCAATCGCTCCTTGAAAACTCCCTATCGCATATTCATAATCATTACGCGTATCGATTAAAATTGTCTCTTCATCTTGAATAAGAGCATTCCAATCTTCAGGATCCACATAAGTACCAACAACTTTTAGCGGATCAACCCCTTCAACCCCCATTGTCACAATCTCTTTTTTCAACCGCACTTTCATGCGATGAAAAGGCATTTTTGATGCCCATGAATATTTAATCTCCGGCGTTTGAAACGCTGGTTCAGCCATAATAAAGTCCACCAATGCCTCAATTGCAGCACAAGAACCAGCAACTGTTCCATTAATGCCCTCTTTTGCTAAAAGCAGAGTGCCTTTGATATCCTTTGCTTGACATAAATCCTGCAAAGGTTTTTGTAATTGATGATAATGCTTCAAATCTGCAAAGCAATAAAGTGCAGCAACTTTAAAATTCTTTTCCATGTGTTTTGCCATAACGCGCGTTTCATTCAATTTCAAGATTTATTCATGTACTCTTTAACATATTGTGCTTAATCAAACGATACAAATAATATCATCTCCAAGAAGAAAAAATATCATGTGCCAAAAAAGAGAAAAGCTTTTATTATATCTCCAAGGACAAACTGTTATACCTGTTTTACTCATTGACAATCTACAAAGTGCTGTACCCTTAACACGCGCTCTTGTCAAAGGTGGATTAAAAACAATTGAGATCACCTTGCGAACACCAAATGCCCTCAAAGCAATTCAGAAAATTACACAAGAAGTCCCTGAAGCAATTGTTGGAGCCGGCACAATTCTCAACACAACACATTACGAAAAAGCCGAACAAGCTGGAGCCAAGTTTATTGTAAGCCCCGGATTATCCAATGAACTAATCAATTGTGCAAAAAATAGTGAAATTCCCCTTCTTCCCGGTGCAATGACCCCAAGTGAACTCATGCAAGCATTAAACAAAGGCTATTCATATCTTAAATTTTTCCCTGCTGAAGCTGCTGGAGGTATTTCCTTCATTGAAGCTTTAGCATCTCCCTTCTCTGATATCCGGTTTTGCCCAACAGGCGGTATTACACAAAAAAGTGCAACACAATGGCTCCAACTGCCCAATGTCTTCTGCGTTGGAGGTTCTTGGATAGCGCCCCAACAACTCATTGCAATAAGTGATTGGGATTCGATTACTGCATTAGCATATACCGCATCACAACTTCCCTCTCCCTCGAAAAAAGCTCTTTCTACAATCTAATATAAAGTGCAAGAATATCAGCCCCTTCAACAAGACCAAAGCTTTCACACATCCTTACGCAATCTTTTAACATTGCCATGGAACCACAAATCATCACCCGATCTTCATTAGGATGAATTTTGCGAGTTCTATTGTTTCAAAGCCGCTTGTTTCAAAAAAGCACCACTCTCCATAACAGTCGTAATACGCCCCATATGCTCAGAAAGCTCACGAGTGGTCATAGGATAAAATTTCAGCTGTTGTGCATATGCCCCACAATGAGTGGATCTTATTGCAAAAAGGAAACAAGATCTTTTGCACAAATTGACTCATTCTTTTCGCGCGTTATTTAAATAAGAACAACTTCTGAAAATTTTTCATAAATGTCAGGCTCACGAATAAAGCTTGCAAAAGAAAAAAAAACCGTACCGGTTTGAAAGAAGATAAAGCATCAACTTTCCCACTCATTACTCCACAAAAGCGCGCTCTACAACATAAGTAGCAGGAGCATTATTGGCCCCTTCAACAAGACCAAAGCTTTCACACATCCTTGCGCAATCTTTTAACATAGCCATGGAACCACAAATCATCACCCGATCCTCATCAGGATGAATCTTAGGAAGGCCTGTTGTTTCAAAAAAGTCCCCACTTTCCATCACAGTTGTAATACGACCCATATGCTCAGAAGCTTCACGAGTAGTCATAGGATAAAATCTCAACTGTTGTGCATACTCTCCAATGAGTGGATCTTGTTGCAAAGAGGAAACAAGATCTTTTGCATAAATTAACTCATTTTTTTCGCGCGTTGTTTGAATAAGGACAACTTCTGCAAATTTTTCATAAGTTTCAGGATCACGAATAAGGCTTGCAAAAGGAGCAATCCCCGTCCCAGTTGAAAGAAGATAAAGACGTTTTCCAGGAATAAGAGCATCAAGCACCAGCGTTCCTGTAGATTTTTTACGCATGAGAACTGTATCACCAATTTTAATTTTTTGGAGATGCTCGGTTAAAGGTCCCCCTGGAACTTTTATCGAAAAAAACTCAAGCTGTTCATCCCAAAAGGGACTTGCAATCGAATAAGCGCGATAAATCGGCTTTTCTGCATTTGGCAAACCGATCATAACAAACTCACCCGAACGAAAACGAAAACTTTCCGGACGATTCAGACGGAATTTAAATAACCGATCTGTATAGTGACAAACCTCTTGGACAGTAAGGGCGAACACATTCTCAGGAATCGGAAAATTTGCAACGCTGCTGATGCTTGACGGAACATTGGTAGCAGACGTATTCATACTCTTCCCCATATCTTTATTGAACGTTAAATTTCGAATCCTTGACGTGATATAGTACTTGCACAACCATCTGCCAACAATTTTCTCAACACAAAAGCCTCAAGGTTAACACTTTTATGTCAAAATTAAATAAATGAGTCTAGCGCGCTCTATAAGCGATAAAATTGATTTCACTTAAAACCAATCAAAGACTAGAAAGTAAATACTGGATACCCAATCCATCTTGAAAACAAATAATATCCAAATCAACGAGTTTTCTAAATCAACAGTTTTTAATGTATCAAAAAGTGTTTACACACTGTTTTCCATTCAATAAAAATAATTTTAAGTGCATGAGACGACATCCAAAATTGCACAGATGAGTGATCTTCCCCCTCATGGTAAAAAACTTGTAATACATTGACTTAACGTGGTTAATTTAATCATTTTACCTTCTCTAAATAAGAAGCCAATGCAATATTTAATCACAACAATCACACCAGCAACAACAGCCTAATATTGCACTCTTCAAAATGATACAATACAATAAACTATGTTTATTTTTTTATATGCCTAAACGAGGGAAAATAAGTAAAAAAGTCTATGTTTTACAAATCATTAGAAGATACCATGTTGATAACAACACAAATAAAACTAAAGTATCTCTTATATCCAAAGTAGCATTTTACATAAAAAACGACTTTAATGGCAGCATAGGCTTCTTAATGATTTTGACCATAGCAAATAGTGTCTTTCCCCTATATCGTAAAGAACCTCAATGAAACAACCAAAAAAACTCCGTATTTCACGAACACAGATAAGCTTTTAAAATGAACAAATCCGTTAATGATGAAATAAATACATCACTCTATACAGCTGTAGCAACCATCGATGTCAGTGCCATTGTTGCCAATTATATTACTTTAGCCAAACGTGTAGCTCCAACACAATGTTCAGCAGTTGTAAAAGCAAATGCCTATGGATTAGGAGCTCACAAAATTGCTCCTGCCCTTTATCAAGCTGGTTGTCGCACTTTTTTTGTCGCCCAAATCAGAGAAGCACTCCAATTAAAAAGCATTTTACCATCAAATGTCACAATTGCCATTCTGAATGGACTTCCACACTTAGCAGAAGAGTTTGTCGCACAATCTGGTATTGTTCCTGTTCTAAACTCTTGGAATGCCATTGAAAATTGGCAAAAAATTTGTCAAAAAAAAGATAAAAAATTTCCAGCAATTGTTCAAATCGATACCCATATGAACCGATTAGGACTGGATCAAAAAGAATTACAAAAACTCATCAAACACCCTACAATTTTCGAAAAAGCAGAAATAAAATATATTCTTAGTCATCTTTCTAACGGAGAAGATGATACCCACCCATCAAATTATGCCCAATTGACTTCTTTCAAAACGATCCTTGCGCAATTGCCTGCTTGCAAAGTTTCCTTTGCCAATTCTGGAGGTATCTTTCTAGGATCAGATTTTTATTTTGATCTTGTTCGTCCAGGCATTGCACTTTACGGAGTTGATCCGCGGGGAAAACACCCATCACCTTTGAAACCTGTTTTAAAACTTGAAGCCCAAGTCATTCAAAGCCGCGTTGTTGATATAGGAGCACCTGTTGGTTATGCAGAAAGCTTTATAACCAACAGACCAAGCACTCTTGCAACCATTTCTATAGGCTACGCAGACGGCTGGCTCCGTACTCTTTCGAATAAAGGAACTGTTTATTTCAACGGGCACAAACTTCCCATGGTTGGGCGGGTTTCTATGGATTCCATTATTGTAGATACGACCGATCTTGAACAAAAACCTCAAACTGGTGACTGGGTAGAACTCATTGGTCCCCATCAAACACTTGAAAAAGTATCTATAGATGCCGATACCCTTCCCAATGAAATTCTAACATCTCTTGGCTCCCGCTATAAATACATTTACACATAAAAACTCTTTAAAAAAATAAATTGATAAAAATCATCATTTTAGAAAATTGAGGGGCTTTTACAAAAGATTTTACAACAATCAACCACACAGAATGGTCATAGACACCGTACATTCACAGAAATCTCAAAACAGACAAGTTGATGGACTGTTTTATGGAAGTAGCTTTCACCTAAAATACAAAAACTTAGCCTTTCCCCATAAATTGACAAAAAAGAATCTACTACAAAGTTTTTAAAATTAATTTCCCAATTAAAATCATTCGCTTGCATACCACAAGCTGAACTATGTGTAGATAAAAATGATTTAAGAAAAGAATAATGCCTCTTATGAACCATAGTGCCAAGAGCTATAACATTAGGCGCTGGCAAAGTGTATGATAGTGCCCAGCTTACTCCGTTATGAAGCGTAAAGATAGTGGGGAATCAATGGATTTACCCTTACACCATTCACGAGCGCCGTCGCGAAATGGGATTGGGAGCGAAGTGTCTCTTTAAAACAAACACGTGAATTAACAACTCAAGTATATTCTTTTTGGAGCGTTCTGTTTTACATGAGGATCATTCCCCCACTAAAGAACACAATAAATATAAAGTATGGAGCAATGTGTAATCCCCATTATTTAAAAAACATTGCTTTAAATGCTTTTGAAAGCCATAAAGCTGAATTAAGAGGAGATGACAAACTGAGGATTGATTTTCACCTTACGGCTTTACATTTTCCAAAATAAGATTGTCTTCCAGTTTCAAAGATTACGTCAACAGAAATACGCAATCCCCGCCCTCATCTGACAGACAAAAGCAGGAACTACTCATAAAGCTCTTTTTTTCTCAATCTCTGGCTCAAGACATGTTGCTGCATTAAGTTTGGATGTTGATTTACAGGCAACAGCTAAAGCACACGAGCTCTTAGGAAAACAGCGCCGTAAAGTCACAAACTGACTTGCAATGAAGTGGAAAGATGTGCCGGCTTTTATAAGACCCCTTGTAAAAAAAAAACATAATACATTTGGCTTTGCGTTTGCTCATTCTGACAGGTGTTCTTACATATTTTTTCGTCATATTTACAAAAAGCAGATTAAAGAGAAATATTTAGACAATTCTTGACTCGAAAAGATGCAACAACAGAGTTTCGCGTGTCTTTATCATCAAAAACATTAAATTTGATTTTATTCTTTCTACAACCCGTCGTCGTCACCTTAGTGAGAAGTAGTATGTCACAACACATGCAACAGACGTGCCCCTATCCTCATAGGTTTTCACTCTCGTTTACATGAATTAGCTGGCTAAACCGATGCCGACTAGTCAAAAACCATGTCATACGGTAGAATGCAAAGGAGAGCATGCCTATTGCCGACAAAACACAGCTTTTTGTCGACTTTTTCGATTTTGCTCATGTTATAAAAAACAATGCAAAATTCTAGAAAATAGACAAATAATTCCATAGTAACATGATCAACAAGTACAAAACCCACACAAAATGTGTGGGCTTTTTTCGTTCATGCAAATAAACAAATTAAATATATATTTGTTATTTAATAGGTATTTCCCAATGGTGGACACGAACAAATGAGCATTCTGTCTCCCGCAACATTATCAATACGCGATACAGGAGGCCAATATTTATTGGCTGGATCAAGAGAACTGTTGGGAAAAGCAGCTTCTTGTCGCGAATAGGGTCGTACCCAAGCATCATCTAAAGTATCTACCACTGTATGGGGGGCATTCACCAATGGATTATTGTCTTTTGGCCAAACCCCGCTACCAACTTTTTTCGCTTCTTCAGCAATAGAGAGTAAAGCATCACAAAAACGATCAATCTCTGCTTTTGGTTCTGATTCCGTTGGCTCAATCATTAAAGTTCCCGGAACAGGGAACGACATCGTAGGCGCATGGAATCCATAATCAATGAGACGTTTTGCAATATCATCAACACTCACCCCATACTGCTCTTTCAACACGCGTGTATCCACAATACATTCGTGAGCAACACGTCCATGCTTGCCCCGATAAAGAATGGAATAAGCAGCTGAAAGACGTGCAGCAATATAATTGGCATTTAAAATGGCTATTTGTGTTGCATATTTTAAGCCATCAGCCCCCATCATTCGAATATACATCCATGTAATTGCAAGAATAGACGCACTTCCATAAGGAGCAGCAGAAACCGCATGTGTTGTCCCATCCTGTTCATGACCTGGTAAGAATGGTTTGAGATGCACTGCAACTCCAATTGGTCCCATACCAGGACCACCACCACCATGAGGAATAGCAAATGTTTTATGAAGATTCATATGACAAACATCAGCGCCAATATCCGCAGGACGAGCAAGCCCCACAAGGGCATTGAGATTAGCACCATCAAAATAAACTTGTCCGCCATTTTCATGAATAATAGAACAAATTTCCTTAATGCTTTCCTCGTAAACACCATGGGTTGAAGGATAAGTAATCATAAGAGCAGCCAATTTATCTTTATGCAATTGCGCTTTCATCTTGAGATCGTCTACATCAACATCACCATCGCTTAAACATTTTACCACAACGACTTCCATCCCTGCCATATGAGCCGAAGCTGGATTGGTACCATGCGCAGATGCAGGAATAAGACAAACTGTACGTTGATGTTTTCCCCGTGATTGGTAATATCGTCGGATAGCCAAAAGCCCAGCATATTCACCTTGAGCACCAGAATTTGGCTGAAAAGAAACTTGCGCAAATCCTGTAATTTCACACAACCACGCATTTAACTGGTTGATCATCTCCAAATAACCCGCAGCATCCTCTAGTGAAACAAAGGGATGTATATTGGCCATGCTAGCCCAACTTACAGGCATCAATTCAGCAGCTGCATTAAGCTTCATTGTACAAGAACCAAGAGGGATCATAGCGCGATCCAGCGCCAAATCCTTATCCGCTAAACGACGCAAAAAGCGCATCATATCTGTCTCTGAATGAACCGCATGAAAAAAAGGCTGAGAAAGAAAAGCAGCATCCCGTTTTTTTCCAAAGAGTCGTGGAGAAACCTGATCGCCTAATTTTGCCCCAAAAAGCTGCGCTAAAGCACCAGCATCTTCTTCTGTTGATAATTCATCAAAATTGATTGCAATAGTGTCATCATCGAGAACACGAATAAGGCGCCCACCTATTTTGGCTTGATGCGCAATTTCTCGTGCTTTTCCCTTAACAGAAATACTCACACAATCAAAAAAGCTTTTCCCTTCAACATGAACCCCTGCGGCTTCTAAACCAGCAACAAAACGACATGTTAAATGATGAATTCGCTGCGCAATTTCTTGTAAGCCTTTTGGCCCATGCCAAACAGCATAAGCGGTTGCCATATTAGCCAACAAAGCCTGCGCTGTACAAATATTTGACGTCGCTTTATCGCGCCGAATATGTTGTTCACGTGTTTGCAAAGCTAAACGAAAACCAACGCGTCCTTTGGTATCCACGGATTGACCAACAATACGCCCTGGAATAAGACGCGTTAACGCATCACTCACAGCAAGGTAACCAGCATGTGGACCACCAAATCCCATCGGAACGCCATAACGCTGCATAGTGCCAACAACGATATCTGCCCCCCATTGAGCAGGTGGCTCCTGAAGAGTAAGCGCTAAAGGATCAGCTACAACGATAACGAAAGCTCCCTTTTCCTTTGCCTCTTTTATGATCTCACTGTAATCATGAAAAGAGCCTTTTGTATCTGGCCAAGACAAAACAATTGCCGCTGTATCAGGATCAATTTCGCCATTTTGGCTAATCTGAATCCCTTGTGTTTCAGCACGCGTTTGCGCAACACTCAAAGTCTGAGGATGTAAAAGACTCTGAAGAGAAATTTTTGTTTTTTTCTCACGGAAAAAGCGAACAGCAAGGGCATTGGCTTCAGCTAAAGCAGTTGCTTCATCAAGAAGGGAAGCAGCAGAAACAGGCAAACCTGTTAGTTCACTAACCAATGTCTGAAAATAAAATAAAAGCTCTAAACGACCTTGGCTAATTTCTGCTTGATAAGGCGTATAAGCAGTATACCAAGCAGGATTTTCAAACAGATTTCGTAAAATAACCGGAGGCACATAAGTTCCATGATATCCTTGCCCAATAAAACTTTTGTGCACATGGTTACGCTCCATCATCTTGGAGAGTTCTTCCAAGGCTTGTCCTTCACTAGCAGCCTCTGGAAGATTCAATGAACGTCCCAAATGGATAGAGTGTGGAACAGCTTGAGAAATGAGTGTCTCAACACAATCAAGCTCTAAAACATCAAGCATTTTTTGTGTTTCATCAGGACGCAGCCCAATATGTCGAGAAGAAAAAGAACGCTCGATCATGGTACTCATCCAATCAAAGCCTTATAAGCATCTTTATCTAACAACCCCTCCAGTTGTGTCTCATCCTGCAATGTCATTTTCCATAACCAGCCTTCTGTTTCGGGTTTCTGGTTTACCAGTTCAGGATTATCAGCCAAGGCTTCATTTATTTCGACCACTTCACCATCAAGAGGAGCATAAACATCTGAAGCCGCCTTCACTGATTCTACAACAGCCGCCGCCTCTCCTTTGGAAAGTTTTGTTCCACTTTGTGGTAAATCAACAAAAACCAAATCCCCTAATTGCTCTTGCGCATAATGCGTAACCCCAACAGTCACCACTTGCCCTTCAACGCTAAGCCATTCATGGTCATGTGTAAAATAAGTTTTAGACATAAAAAATCATCCTTTAAAATAACGTTGTTCAACAAAGGGAAGAGAATGAACTGATAATACAATCTTTTTGCCTCGCAGTTCTGTAAAGACTTGTGTCCCTTCAACTTTAAAATCAACAGGAACGTAACCCATCGCGACAGGACCATCAAAAGAAGGACCAAAACCACCTGATGTTACAATGCCAATCTCATTACCTTGATCATCAAGAAGCACCGCACCGGCACGAATAGGTTGACGCGTTTGCGGTTTTAATCCAACACGACAACGAGCCGGTCCTTTTTGCAGTGCTTTAAGAAAAGCCTTTGCACCATAAAATTGTGCTTTTTCTCGAACACTTTTAGGAACAGCCCATGTTAGAGCCGCATCAATAGGTGTCGTATCAGGGGTAATATCATTTCCATGCAAACACAGCCCCGCTTCCAACCGCAAGCTATCGCGTGCGGCAAGTCCAATCCACTCAACACGAGAATCACTCAGCAATTTTTCAGCCAACATATGCGCATGCCCTATAGGCAAAGCAATTTCAAAGCCATCCTCTCCCGTATAACCAGAACGCGTTATAAACCAATCCTGTTGTGGTTCGAATCCTTGCATAAAGAACAATTCATTCCCTGGCAAATCCGCATCAGCAAGAACAGCTGCCGCTTCAGGACCTTGAAGTGCAAGCAATACCCTTTCAAGGGCAATCACTTGACATTCAAAATCAACCGCACGCTTTTCCAATTCTAAAAAATCAGCCTGTGCATTCCCAGCATTGGCGACCAACATAAAACGACCCTCTTCCAAACGGGTAATAATAAGATCATCAAGAATACCAGCCTGCTCATTAAGCAAATAATTATACCGTGAATGCCCAATCTTTAAAGCTGCTGCATCAATGGGAAAAGCATAGGACAAAAATTCCACAGCTTGTGCCCCTTCAACCGCAATCAATTTCATATGAGAAATATCAAAAAGTCCTGCATGTGCACGCGTATGAAGATGCTCTTTTAAAACGCCAAGAGGATAAGTTAAAGGCATGTTCCAACCCGCAAAAGCACCAAATTTTGCTCCTGCTTTTTCATGCAAATCATATAAAGGAAGTGTTTTTAAAAAAGATGTTTCTTGTGCTGTGCCCATAATAACTCCAAAGCTGCGCTAACGCCCACAGAATATGGTCGTCTCTGCCCCCTCTGTCATCAACCTGAGAGACTCGCGAAAAAATTTTTCGCTTACACCTTCGGCGCGGGTTCTCCCGACTTTCCAGATCTGCCTTCTTCCTTTTACGGTCCTTAAAGCCTGAGAGATTATGGGCTATTTCCCCTTCGGCGGCAATGCGAAAATTTGCAATCTGCACTCTCCCGCAAAAGAATGAAAGAAACGATAACGCTCTTTCCAGCATATTTAAACCTATAGCCTATCTTCATCACACTGTCATTAGTAAAGTGATGAAAATGTTCTCATTTTAAAACTTGCATAAGCTGCTTCAAAAGATTTATAATATTATCCTTTTGAACCTTACAAAAATTGCAAGCAACACATTTTAGGAAATTTAAGACAAAAATCAAAAGCTATAAACAAAAATACCTCTTGAAAATCATGCAAAACGTCACACACTAAAAAGATCGCAAAGCAATATTCTTTCGCGCGCAGTTCAACCTTAAAGATAGGGTTTCATATTCTTTTTGAGAATAAGGACTTCAAATATTTTATAAGTATGATTTTAATGCACAAGAAGTAGGTTTTCTGCTTTCTCAATAGTGTCATAAATAGCGACTATTTACAGACTAAAATTACCGAACAAAGGTGACAAAATACTCATGAAAGCTGGTAATATCTCTTACAATTGCGAAAATGATCTTCCAAAGCAAATTGCTCTTTTTCCTTTAGAAGGTGCACTCTTACTACCCGGTGGTTTTTTATCACTCAATATTTTTGAACCAGAATCACTTGAAATGATTGAAAATGTTATGGTAACTGATCGTCTATTGGGCATTATTCAACCACTTTCATCGGATACAGATCGCTTCTCTACACAACTTTATAAAACAGGCTGTATAGGGCGTATTACAAACTACAGTGAAACAGGAAACGGACAACTGTTCATTATCTTACAAGGTGTTTGCCGCTTCACTTTAGAACAAGAATTGAAAAACACAAAATCCTATCGAACAGCTCTCATCCAATCAAACATAAAAGACTTGCAAGAATTTGATATTGAAGAAAGCATTAACCGAGAGAACTTACTCGACGTTGTAGAAAAATATCTAACCATACATGAAATGGAATATAATTGGAGCAGCATCATAGAAGCCCCTACACCTATATTGGTTAATGCTTTTTCAGCTCTTATCCCCTTTACACCAGCAGAAAAACAAGCTCTCCTTGAAGCTCCAGATATCGAAAGCCGTGCCCAAACTCTTCTTGCATTAACAGAACGCTCGCTCATGAAACAAACAGGAACAGATTACCGCTTAAACTAATGAATGTCCAAACATGAAAAAAATGACCACAGATCCCAAAATGCTCGAATTGCTCGTCTGCCCAATGACGAAAGGTACTCTCTCTTTCAACCGAAAAACACAAGAGCTCATTTCTCTCAAAGCCAAACTTGCCTACCCTATTCGTGATGGCGTTCCCATTATGCTTGCCTCAGAAGCGCGCCCTTTGCAAAACAATGAAGAAATAACGCATAAAAAATAAAAAATCCTCATGCAATTTCCCTCTACAAGCCCACTGTTATCAAGTCTCTATCAATATGATATCTCAATATTTACGATTTCTGAAAAAAGAGATTTACAATGAAGATATTTATATCGCTTTACACCTTGTAACAAAAGCCAAAAATATCATCAGATTCTCTCATTCCAGCCTGTTCATACTGAAGCAATCAAAACCATTCGCTTGCACCACACAAGCATCTGAATAAAAATGGCTCTTATGAACTTCTTAAAAGCAAGAATTATAATAACATTTTTAACCAACTCAGGTAAATGAAATTTATTATATTAAACATAAAGATTGTTATATTTCATGGACTTTAATTTATACTATTTACGAACAACATATTTGAGATACCTCGATTTAAGATGAATAAAAACGACAAGTTATATCATCTTATGTATACCATATCGGGACAAGAATATTTATCTGTTTGCGTAATCTTTGAAACGGAGAAGCAACCTAATTTTTGGGAAAAAACATAAAATCGTAAAGGAGAAAATCACCCCATTACCTTACCATCACCCTTTAATTTCGCTTTACAATTTTTACAAGTATCTAAAGTATCTCAAGCAATATTTTTTATGTATAATATACGCATTAATTACATGAAAACTTGAAAAAACAAACAAGAAACACTGTTGTAATTTCAATTGACGATTGAAAGTAATTGCCTTATGAAGGAGGCTTGTGTTTTTGGTTGTATACGCGACAATCAAATAGGGTCTGGAAGCCCGAAAAACTCAAACTAGAAATAAAACCGCTTTTGCGGATATCCCGGAATTTCCGGGGGCTCTTGTTATGTCCAAGTGCTTTCAGCACTAAAAGCAAGGGGCTGTTTTGAGTCAGCACTTCCAGACCCCGGAATACTAATGCGAGGGCGCTCGCAACCGGTGGGGACATCAAGTGAAAGCCAAAAATCTACATTTTTACGATATTTCTTTAGGCAAAAAAATTCGCTTCAGAAGAAACGTCATGGGGTTTTCTCAAAAACAATTAGGAAGTCATTTAGGCGTAACATTCCAACAAATCCAAAAGTATGAAAAAGGCTTAAATCGCGTAAGTGCAAGACGTTTACAGGAAATTGCTCATATATTAGATGTTCCCGTTTCCTTCTTTTATGCTGATGGCGCAAAAAAAGAAGAGAACCTCTATCATTGTGATGACAGAATAGCAAGCAAAGCAGAATATTTACTTTTAAAAAATTTCAGAATACTGACCCGCAAAAAACAAAGAGCAATTTTGCAGTTGATTTCTGATGAAAAAAATAACCCCTTATTTTCATAAGTTCATTGCAAAGATAATCAAAGTCCTTAATAATATTGACAAGAATTGTGACTGTCTCCCCACACTTCATGAGAATGAAAATGCTTAATCTAATCTGATTTGTAAATAATCCGAATTCTAACGAGTTTAACTTAGAAATAGTGCATTGATTTATAATGATAATCTAACGTTATTGATATTGAATAAGTGTTTCGAATATCGTAAAATTCTTTCATTTCAAACGTGTTCTATATTGAATCAATCAAAATCTCTTGTTTGCACAACACAAGCAAAGTTGGCGTGTGAGTAAAAATGTACAAAAAGGCATACCTCTTATTGAATCGTCTCACATACCAAGAGCTGTAACGACATTGTGTGCTGAAAAAATGGATGATGGTGCTAACTTGCTCTTTTATTAAACGTAAATATGGGAGTGTTCAACGGCTGACTTTCCACTCATATAAGTCACTTAAAAAAGGCTTGCCAAACAAGCCTAAGAATATTCCCACACACTAAAAAACACTTAAATATATCGAGAAAGCTTAAAGATCATATACCATCATACTACAAATAATGATATTTTATAGCATAACAGGATTAAAGTAAAAATAAGAAATATAAATTAAAAATAGACACGAAAAACTATATGTATAACTTTCATAAGAATTTATCTATATATGGATACTTAAGTTTATCCTGTTGTGCCATAAATTCTATCATTTAAGGTATGAGGATATGAAGCACGCATACCTCCTTGAAACATTCAAATGTTTTTTAGATGCCCAATATCTTTTTAAATATTTTTAGGCCTGCTTGTTGAGCCTTTAGTTTAAGTGAAAAATGAGAAGCCGCTAGAATCTAGCAGTTTACAGACTGTAATAGGAAGCTTCGCTTTTAAAGGCATAGGGAGAAAATCAAATAATTCAACAATTAACAGATAAAGTATAAAAAGATTCCACCAACGCGATACGTAATACCATCTTTAAAAAATTCAAAAGTGTGAAGGTACACATTGACAGAAGATAAGGAATTCACTTAATTAAAGTGTTTTCTAAAGAGATAATAGCTTAGCGTAAAATATTCAATTTTTTCAATTCTGAAAGATTAAAAGAGACGTATTATTTGAAATAAAACAATTTATTGTGCTAATGATGATGATTGGTGTGCACAAAATTGAGTTGTTGAAAATCAAAAATATAATTTAATGATGTTCCTTGACCAACTCACTCTCTCCTGAGTATAGCACGGGGAATAAACGTGGAGAGACATGAGGAGTATATAGAAAATGAGTTATAAAGTTGCAATTGTCGGCGCAACCGGAAATGTTGGTCGTGAAATGCTTACAATTTTAGAAGAACGTGGTTTTCCTGCACATGAAATCGTCCCTCTAGCATCACGACGCTCATTAGGACAAGAAGTTTCTTATGGAGATAAAACTTTAAAAGTAAAAGCACTGGATACTTACGATTTTTCTGACACAGATTTTTGTCTTATGTCTGCGGGAGGGAGCATTTCCAAAGAATACGCCCCTAAAATTGCTGCTGCCGGCTGTGTCGTCATCGATAATTCCTCCACGTGGCGCTATGATGCCAATGTTCCGTTGATAGTCCCTGAAGTCAATGGCGAAGCTATAAATGCCTTTTCTAAGCGTAATATTATAGCAAATCCTAATTGTTCAACAATTCAACTGGTCTTAGCTTTAAAACCTCTCCATGATGCTGCAATCATTAAACGTGTTGTTGTCTCTACATATCAGTCTGTTTCTGGAGCTGGTAAAGAAGGAATGGACGAACTTTTCGAACAATCACGTGCAGTTTTTGTTGCAGACCCAATTACATCAAAAAAATTCACTAAACGCATTGCCTTTAATGTCATTCCTCATATCGATGTTTTCATGGAAGATGGTTATACAAAAGAAGAATGGAAAATGATGGTTGAGACGAAGAAAATTCTCGATCCGAAAATTAAATTAACAGCCACTGCTGTTCGGGTCCCTGTCTTTATCGGTCATGCCGAAGCCGTCCATGTTGAATTTGAAAAACCACTAAGCGCATCTGAAGCACAAGCGCTCCTCCGCGATGCACCAGGCTGTCAGCTTATCGATAAACACGAAGATGGTGGTTATACCACACCTTATGAAGGTACCGGAGAAGATGATACCTTTATTAGCCGTGTTCGTGAAGATATCACCGTTGAAAATGGTTTAGCTTTCTGGGTTGTCGCCGATAATTTAAGAAAAGGAGCAGCATTGAATGCCGTTCAAATTGCTGAATTGCTCATTTTTCGTAATTTGATAAAGCCTAAGTCCGCAAATTAACGCCCTGTCCGAAAGGACAAAGAACCCCTAGCCGGTCTGTCAAAAGTCCGGCTTCTCTTCAGTATAACCTTCCCCAGCTGAAGGTTCATATCACCATCCTAAAGAACTGTAATCCAAGGTATTGTCAAATTTGACTCGGAATATCCTTGAATGCCTCGCCACCTTAAGTTAAGCATTGCCGCCTTAATGACATTTTACGGTACAATAGGATCAGCAGCATAAGCATTGTTTGCTTCATGCTGCTGATCCTTTTTGTCATTCCGGTTGTAAAATTAACTTTACCCTTATCGAGCAGGATAAGTCACGACACGGTAACGCGTTTCATTACGTTCAAAATTTTTGTAATTGACATTATCAGGAAAGGAGGGATTATAAGCACTCACGTGCTTTACAGAAACGCCTTGTGCTTTTTGCGACGGATTTAAAATTGTTCGTTCATCTCTTTTTTTAACACCTGTAGAATCGATAATCATATCTGTTCTGTATAGTTTTTGCATATTTTTCCGTGTTTTTTGAATCGCCGGAAGAGCTTTAAAGTCGGAAACAGCCTGTTTTACTTTTTCTTTTGGCGATTTTTCCATGGATTTTGATTTTGCTGGCATCTTTTTAAAAGCAATGGTAGGAACATTGTTAACATTGACGTAACGTGCAGATGCCCAACCAACTTTTCCATGATAACCAAGAGAACACCAAGTTTTATTGGATAGGCAGCCATAAATTTGCACTTTTGCTCCCATTGGAACCATTGCGATAACTTTATAAGCTGTCGCAGGGCCTGTGCGTAAAGATACCTGACCTGATGCAACACGAGCAACTGTTCCTGTAATGGTTCCAGCTTGTGCGTGAAAAGCAGTCACAGCCACCCCTGACGCTCCTAAAGCCCATAAAGTCATCATTGTTGATAAAAATTTCTTTCTTAACATTATTTTTCTTCCTCTCTTAAAACGTATGAAGGGCAAAAATTCGCCTTTGCAAAAATTTGCCGCGTTTAAATCCAATGATCAGCAACCTTTATTCCCCCCCCCCAAAAACCCACAACATTGCAACAAAATTTCTCTTTATCGCCTACACGAACACGGCCTTTTGATCTTGATTGCACAGTATGTTCTTCATGAATTTACGGCTAAAGCATCATCTGATTGTCCGGTTCTTCAACCAATTGTCCCTTACAGAAGTTTTTAAAGGGGCATTGGTTCCCTCAACAAATGATTGCAATAAAAGAATTAATTATTTGAATTTCAGAGAATTTCTATGAACAAATGATGATCAGCCCCCAAAACAACTAAAATAGAAGGAAAAATAATACTCTTTTAAAAATAAAAGTGATTGAATATTCTCTAAAGCTTGTATAACTTTAAATCTGCCTAAAAAATACAGAGTATATTGAAACTTCCCTCAAAAAATTTCTCGAAAAAGAAAGTTAAAAGCATATGACATTAAAAATTTTTTCTCGTAGTCGGATTATAGGATTATTCCTCTCTCTCTTTGCACTTTTTTTGTCTACTGCTTTTTCCATGGCCGCAGATAAATCAAAAATCAAACTTGGTATTATGGAAGGGCGGGATGCTATTATTTGGAAAACTGCTGCTGAACAGGCTAAAAAAGCCGGTTTAGATATTGAACTCGTTTATTTTTCTGATTACGCTTTGCCTAATGATGCTGTTAACGCAGGAGAGATCGATGCGAATGCTTTTCAGCACGCCCCTTATCTTAATGAACAAATGAAACAACGTGGCTATAAACTTTCAATTGTCGGCTATACATTTATTGCTCCAATCGGTGTTTACTCACACAAAATAAAAGACTTAAAAGATCTTCGTGATGGTGCACATGTTGGTATTCCGAACGACCCATCTAATGGTGGAAGAGCCTTACTTCTTCTTAATTCTTTAGGTCTCATTAAGTTAAAAGATCCTCATAATATTCTTGCATCTCCACTTGATATTATCGAAAATCCTAAAAACCTGCAAATTCGTGAACTCGATGCCGGTATGTTAGGACGAGCTATTGACGATTTTGATCTTGCAATTATAAACACAAACTGGGCTATTGTTTCCGGATTAAACTTCGAAAAAGATGTAGTCGCATGGGAGAGCGCAAAAAATAATCCTTATGATAATATCATCGTTGTACGCACGAGCGAAAAAGATGAACCATGGGTTAAAAAATTAGTTGCCGCTTACAACAACGATCTTATCCGTGCAAAAATCAAAGAGATTTTTGGCAATACCGCCCAAACATCTTGGTAATTGTGCCAAATATCCGAGTAATTGTGAATGGAAAAACCTACTCTTATCTCCTTAAAAAACATCAGCCGTTGTTTTAACAAAACGGCTGGTGTTCCGGTGATTAATAATCTCTCTTTAAATATCCATGCTGGTGAAATCCTTGGCATTATTGGGCGCAGTGGAGCAGGAAAATCAACACTTATTCGCTGTTTAAATGGGTTAGAGAAGATTGATGCAGGGTCCATTTTTTTTGAAGGTGTTGATATTTCTAATCTATCAGAGATAGAATGGGCGCCTTACCGTCAACGAATTGGGATGATTTTTCAACATTTCAATCTTCTCTCATCGCAAAATATTCTTGATAACATTGCATTGCCACTTAAATTAAGTGGTGTAAGTAAAAAACAACGCCACAAACGTGCCCTTGAACTGATTGAATTGGTTGGGTTATCTGGGAAAGAATATTGCTATCCAGCACAATTGTCCGGGGGACAAAAACAACGCGTTGGCATTGCACGCGCTCTTGCTGCTAATCCTAAAATATTGTTATCAGATGAAGCCACCTCTGCTCTTGACCCTGAAACAACACAATCTATTCTAGAGCTCCTTGCTGATATTAATAAACACCTCAATCTCACGATTGTGCTCATCACCCATGAAATGGAAGTTGTGCGCACCATAGCGCATCGCGTTGTTGTTCTTAATCAGGGGAATATTGTAGAAGAAGGACGTGTGAAAGACATCTTTACATCACCGCAAGACGATACAACCATAGCCATGCTCAAGCTTGTAACCCCGCAACTTCCTGAAAAATTTGCGAAAAATCTCAAACCAATCGGACGAGAAGCTGTCATTGAAATTAATATTGCCGGTGAAATTGCCCAGCAGCCTTTTCTTCATCTTCTAGAAAATGAGAGTGGTTTAAAAGCACGTATTTTGCATGGTGGCATTGATACAGTTCAAGATGAAACCATCGGGAGACTCTTCTTGGCTCTTCCTGGAGAAGATAAAGAAGCTTTAGAAAAAGCTGTTCAATGGTTAACGAAAAAAGGACGATATTGTGAGGTCTTAGGCTATGTTTAATGTTCTGTCTCATGAACTTCCCCAAGCTGTTATTGATACAATATTGATGACACTTAGTGCTTCTGTTATGGCATTTATTATAGGGCTTCCCCTTGGTCTTCTTCTTCACACAACAGCACGCGGAGGGATTTTTTCCTCATCTCTCATCAATCGCCCTTTAAGCATGATCATTGACAGTATTCGTGCCATTCCCTTTATCATTCTTGCATTTTATCTTCTTCCCGTTACGCGTATCGTTGTAGGAAGAGGGATAGGAATGCCTGCTGTAATTTTTATACTGACCATTTCAGCTATCCCTTTTTATGCACGCATGGCGGAACTCTCTTTTAAAACCGTTGAAAACGGTCTCATTGAAGCGATCCGCTCGATGGGTGCAAGTCGTCTTCAAATTATCAGACATGTTCTTATTCCTGAAGCTCTCCCTAGCCTGATTACAGGTTTTACAGTCATGGTCATTTCTCTTATAGGAGCCACCTCACTTGCTGGATATCTTGGTGGAGGCGGTTTAGGGGATATGGCAATCCGCTATGGCTACCAACGCTACAATACCTTCATCATGACCATCGTCATCATCCTTTTGATCGTGCTTAATATTACAACCCAATGGACTTCTGATAAAATCGTACAAAAACTTGATAAAACAAAACATTAAAAGACTTAGAATTTCACATGCCAATACCATCATCCCCTTTGCCACTTTCCAAGTGCACCAACCCTTGCCTATCGAAAACACTCATAAGAGATTAGAAACTTTTTTCTTAAACAGTTTTTATCTCTCCCCATCCGTTTGTAACATGAAAGAAAATAGTTTTAATGGCTTTAATATAAAAGAATATAAAAGGGGATAAAATAAGAGATCTCACAGTATGTGAGACTCTCTTTAAATTAAGACATTGGTCACGACCTTTCCAAACCGTAGATAACACATTGAATTTATAATGATAATATGGCGTTATTCATATTGAACGAGAACTCTGAATACCGTAAGATCCTCTCATTCCCAATTTGTTCCATATAGAATCAACCAAAACCTCTCGCTTACACGTTACAAGCAGGAAGAGCCGTGTGAGTAAAACTATACAAGAAAGAAAGGCATGCCTCTTATGAATTATCTCAAGCGCCAAGACCTGTCTTAACATTGGCGGCTAGCATATAATATGATGGTGCCAGCTTTCTTCTTCACAAGCATAAAGATAGGGGTGCTCAATGGCTTTATCGTTATACTATTCACAGGCGCCATTGCGAAATGGGCGTAACGAACGTTGAGAGATGTTGCTTTAAAATAAACCCGTGAATTGGCAACGCAAGTATATTCCATTTGAAGCGTTCTGTTTTACGTGATGGGTATGATCCCATTAAAGAACGCTATAAACAAAAGCGTGAAGCAATGCACTATCTTCATTAGGAAACTCCTCTTCAAAACGATCTAGGAAAGATAGCAACCTGCTATGGCTATCAACGCTATGATAGCTCCACCATATCTATTATCCTATAGATTATTCTCAATATCATCATTGAAGAAACTTCTAATAGAATTGTATAAAAATTTTATAAAATAAAGCACTCAAATAATCTAGATATTGGAAGGTTTTTCTTCCACAACAGCAACAATAAGCCATTGAGCTGTAAGAGCTGGTTTTTTTAACTTTTCAATTTCCACCGTAACCCCATAATGGAAAACCACTCGACCAGAAGGACGAATTTCTGCGTCGTCTAACACAAAACGCGCACGTATCCGTACCCCTGTTTTCACAGGACTCATGAAGCGTACTTTATCGAAACCATAATTAATCCCCATTGTGCTCCCTTCTAACTCTGGAAGAGCTTCATAAGCGAGCGTAGACAAAAGCGATAATGTTAAAAAACCATGAGCAATCGTGCCGCCAAAAGGTGTCTTTTTAGCCTTTTCCTCATCAACGTGTATCCATTGATGATCATCTGTAGCACATGCAAACTGATTAATCATATCCTGTGTAACAAGACGCCACTCCGATAATCCCACTTCTTTCCCAATAAAACTGGTGACATCTTGTACTGTTATTTTTTGCTGCATAACGCTATTCCTATTTTATTTGATAAAAGAAACCACCCCTCTTGCTTTTATAAAATCCATTGATTAGAGCATCAAGAATAAAAGATTAATTGTCTTAAAAACAAATGCACCTTATGAATGAGAAAAGTTCTTTAGCAGAGTAGTTTTCAAATAGGAAAAAAGAATGGCAAGCAATGTGAACCTAACAGGTTTAGCGCATGATTTGAAACAACGTGCAGAAAACCATCCCCCTATCCGTATTGGACTGATTGGTTGTGGTGAAATGGGCACAGATTTATTATCAAGTATTGCGCATATGGATGGTATAACAGTCGCTGCTGTAGCCACGAGGACACCGTCACGTATTTTTGATGCCGCTACACTAGCCTATGGCGAAGATGGACATGTCTGTGAAGTTGAAAATACTTATGCTCTCACCCAAAGCATTGAAAAGGGTTTGATTGCAGCAACAGATGATATTAACCTTGTTTTGCGCCATGAACAAATTGATATTATCGTTGATGCAACAGGCTATCCCGAAGCAGGAGCAGAGATTGGTATCAAAGCGCTTGAGAATAACAAACATCTTGTCATGATGAATGTTGAAGCAGATGTTACAATTGGCGCTTATCTCAAACATGAAGCAGAAAAACGAGGGCTCATTTATACACTTGGTGCCGGCGATGAACCTACTTCTTGTATGGAACTCATAGAATTTGTTTCAGCCCTTGGACATAAGATTGTTGCAGCGGGTAAAGGAAAAAATAATCCTCTGCGCTTTGATGCTACACCTGACGCTTACGAAGAAGAAGCATTCCGGCGTAATATGAATGTGCGCATGTTGGTTGAATTTATTGATGGTTCCAAAACGATGGTTGAAATGGCAGCCATTGCCAATGCCACCGGACTTCTCCCCGATTGCCCAGGAATGCATGGACCACGAGCAGCGCTACAAGATTTAAACAAAGTGCTTATTCCAAAACAAGATGGGGGCATTTTACAACAATATGGTGTTGTAGATTATTCAATAGGTCCAGGTGTTTCACCTGGTGTCTTTGTCATTGCCGAAATAGCACACCCGCGTTTACGCGAACGTATGGAAGATTTAAAAATTGGCCAAGGACCTTACTTCACCTTTCATCGCCCCTATCATTTAACAGCAATGGAAGTTCCCCTCACCTGCGCACGTATTATGCTTTATGGCAAAAAAGATATGGTTCCTCTTAGCCATCCCGTAGTAGAAGTCTGTGCTGTTGCTAAAAAAGATTTACATCCAGGTGATCAGCTAGACTTTATCGGTCTTTATACTTATCGTGCTTGGATAATGAACATCGCAGAAGCACGCGCTCACCACGCCATTCCTTGTGGCCTTTTAGAAAAAGCAACAGTAACAGCTACAATTAAAAAAAACGAACTCATTACAGTACATAATACTGCTATTCGTGAAGATCAATGGATTGCACGTCTTCGTGCTAAACAAGACCTTTTACTTCATTACCCTTCTTCCGCTAAGCTATAAATACTCCTGAATTACCTTACTTAACAGTATCCTTCCCTTAGGCAACAGAATAACCCAGAATACACTTCTATCGCAAATACAGGTTTATGTTTTAATAAAAGCATTTTCCAACGATGCACATCACCACTTCCCTCTCACAATATGTCCCGTAAATGCGACAGTATAAACCACCCCATGAGATGGCATAAGATTCATTGTGTATCACTATCTTTACTCTATGAAGATACAAACCAGCACCATCATTTATTTTCCAATACTACAACAGTCCTTGAACCTTAGAGATAATTAATGAGAAGAATTTTTAGTCTTTTTTTTAATAATTTTATCCATACACGAACGCAACTTGTTATACGTAAAAAATACTTCTGATGGATTTAACATAAACAAATTTAAAATGATAAATAATAATTTCTCATTTTTCTTATTGCATGAGAGCCATGGATATAGGGATATTTTTTATTTTATCCCCTTATGAAAGATAAAAAAATTTAAAAAGGATAAAATATACCTTTGACGAATAATCTTCATATGAGAAAAGGTAGACAATATTAAAAGACTGATAAAGATAGTAAGTATACTAGCCTTATTACTAGAAAATAATCATAAACTGTAAAAAAAAAATCAGGTTACGCTAATTTGTAAAAAACAACATAAATGTAGGATCTTGAACTTTAATAATGTTAATAAAAGCTACATTTAGTATTAAGATTAGTGATTTTATTATCTAGTATAGTATAAATAATAAAATATTTATTTTTTAAAAATAATGAAGTGAACAAAAAAATCCTCGACTCTGTCGATGAGCTTCCTACTAAAGTGTACTAAATATTGCAAAAAGAGTTACAACAGTACCTAATACATCCCCAATACATAAAGAAGCAAGAAGTGATAAAATACTTATTCCCCCCCAAAAGGCTGAACCTGAAAAGGCAGCAGCTTTTTCAGGTTTCCCTAACGCAATAACATCTTGTTCCTCAACGCCTTGAATAACAACTCTATCCACAGCTTTAATAGCTACATTTTTTTCTAGTGTAGGAATAGTAATTGCCATTCTCTCTTGAACTTTATTTTTTACAAAACTTGCATTTCCCTCTATAGTTTGTATAAAAAAAAGAATAAATAGTGTAAAAGTAAATGAACATACACGATTTTTAAATATTTTAAACATAGCTTTCTTTGCTCCTCTTTTTCTTCACTGAAAAAATGAAAGAATATTCACATATATAAAAACCAAAAATTATATTTAATCATTTATATAATTGCACATAATAAAATATTATATGTAATTTTGTTATTATAATATAACACATTATGTATTACATGTAAAGATAAAAAACAATAAATGATAAAAATAATTTATTCCTTTTACGCCATAATAACTCAAGATACCAACAGTAATATTTTGTCATTTTTATTGCTATAATTAAAAATAATAATAATTTATTAAATTTCTTATTATAAGAAATATTACGAAACAAATTCATTTAAAAAATTATATAATAGAGCTTTTATAAATAATTTAAAATGTAATTAATTTTAAAGAACTATAAAATTTAAAACTGCCAATATAATGATATATGATTGTCTATTATTTCAATAAATATAAAAATGAAATAGCACTTAATGGATTTTTATTATATCACTCATCAGTAATATTGAAAAATAAAATTGGTATCAAATAAAAACTTGATCTAAAACAAATCTATCCTAATAAAACAAATTTAAATAGTGTACTATTTTTCTATAAAACAGGTATAAAGTGTAAAAAAACAATTAAGATCTCTATCTTCAAATGGAAGAGACGTTAATAAAATGATTCTCAACTTTTACTGATATATAAAAAGAAAAAATACTGCATAGCATCTTAAAAAAGGTAATTCAGCCCCCTTTATCCCATACAGCATAAAGAACACAAAATATTGACTTTCAAACCTAATAAAACAAACGCATAAAATAAGTAAATCTATCAGATTTACAAAAAAATTATAAGCAATACTAGAACACCAACAAACTACCTAAAACCAGATAAAAAGAGAGTCATGAAAAATGAGATGATCCCCAAAATACTGAAAAAACTTTCTTGCTTAATTTTCATAAAAGTTATTCCATATTTTTCGTCAATATTGTAGAGCGCAGCCTTATTTATATTTACTCTGTATTAGTAAAAAATAATTCTCTTTGAAATAAAGTTTTGGCAATATTCACATAACTGTCTGCTATTTGTGAAAAATGAATAATAATAAAGAATTAATCAAATGCTTGAAAGAAAAGGAGTAGAGAAACTTACTAAAAAATTGCATTTTTAAAATACCAACTTAAGTAGCGCATTGAAAAAATAACGCCATGAAAACTGATATTGAATGATAAATTCATCAACCGATCACTTTAATCGCAAAATATTAATCTATAATAATAATTTATTGTTTTGCCTGTTGAATGAGAAAGCTGACGATTATAAAACTCTCTTAATTTTAACTCTGTTTATATTGAATCAATCAAAATTCTTCACTTGCAAATCACAAACGAGATCGGTGTGTGTGTGTAAACACACTTGAAGAAAGGAAAATATCACTTATGAGGTATTTTAACTAACAAGCGCTGTTAACACAGTATTGAAAACTAGCAAAGTGAATGATGGTGCCCATTTTTACTTTAAAAGTGTAAATATGGTGGAAAACAATAGATTTTATATTATAAAACTTTACCGTTATACTATTCACGGGCGCCGTTGCAAAATAGGCTTGGATACCTTGAGAAATGTTTCTTTAAAACAAAAGCGTCAATGTGCAACACAATGGCGTTCTGTTTATTATGTATCCAACGGTGTTTCTTGTATCCAACGGTGTTTCTTACTGAATCATCTTATAAACTGCTCTATGAGATTACAAATTCATCTTAGTGAATTCTTCCCTTTATATTTATTTTTTCTCATGAACACTAAAATCTGTTAAGACACTATCCAAAGTAAAATCAATCAACAAATATTTCCATTCTTTTGTAATATACAGATAATTGAATAGAGTTCCTGATTGCAACAAAAGTCTGTAATATTGCAATAGTAGAAATACTTTGATCATCCTCTCTCCATAATAAAAGAATAATATGTAATTTACAGAAAAAATTATATATTTAATATATACTTATTAAAAATGAGAATATAAATCAGAAATACTTATAAAAGACAACTATCTTGAGAAAGATTGCCTAATATTACAGAAAAATTGCGGTGGCTTTGCTCAATAAAAGCTTCTCTATTTTTAACAAAGCTCTCATTTTTATGCATCCATATGTGATGTAAAAAGATGCCTATTTGCGTTTCTCTTATAGATAGATTAAATAGTGACAGCACCTTTGATCACTTTGTCTCTTTTGACTTCTCTTTTGGGCATTAATTTATGGTATCTAACCCACCTTTTCTCGCTCTTTTACCTTTGGGTGCACATGAATATCACGGAGAGCACCTTCCTTTCGAAACCGACTGGATTATTGCTGAAGCTTTTGCAAAAGCCCTCACTTTACAAACAAAAGAGCAATTTCATATCGCACTTTTACCGGTTGAAAAGATTGGCTATTCTATAGAACATATGGATGTTACAGGTACACAAACCCTTACCTTTTCTGATGCGATTAAGCGATGGATAAAGATTGGTGAAAACTGTTATCACAAAGGGATCAACCGTCTTCTTCTTCTCAATGCTCACGGAGGAAATTCACCTTTAATGAGCATCGTTATCACCGAATTACGAAGGCGCCTTTCGATGCTCGCTGTAGCAACAAGCTGGAGCCGTTTTGGTTTACCACAAGGTCTCATGGAGCCATCTCAACAACATCTTGATATCCATGGAGGCTTTATCGAAACCTCTCTCATGCTCTATTTAGCACCAGAAAAAGTCCATATGGAAAAGGCAGAAAATTTTCATAATAAACAAGCGGATATGATTGCCAATTATCGGTATTTACGTGCTTATGGTCCTCATGCCTTTGGTTGGACAATGAAAGATCTAAATACGCAAGGTGCGGCAGGAAATGCAAGCAAAGCAACACCACAAGCCGGTGAAGCAATCTTTTCTCATGTTCTGTCTCAGCTTCGTGATTTACTTGATGATATCAATCGATTTAACATAAACACATGGCAATAAAGAACAATAAAAGGTCTCTCCATGGAAACGATACACCCCAAAAAACTTCCCGTTACGGTTCTCACAGGCTATCTTGGGGCTGGAAAAACCACCCTTCTCAACCGCATTCTCAGTGAAAATCATGGCAAACGTTATGCCGTCATTGTCAATGAATTTGGTGAAATTGGTATTGATAATGACCTGATCATTGAATCAGACGAAGAAATTTATGAAATGAATAATGGCTGTGTTTGCTGCACCGTACGTGGTGATCTCATTCGCATTCTAGAAAGTCTGATGCAACGTTCTCATCGATTTGATGCGATCATTATAGAAACGACAGGGCTTGCTGATCCCGTTCCCGTAGCACAGACCTTTTTCATGGATGATACTATCCATGAAAAAACAGCTCTCGACAGTGTCATAGCGGTCGTTGATGCAAAGCATTTTCCCTCTCAATTAAAAACAAGTCGTGAAGCTGAAGACCAAATTGCCTTCGCGGATATTATTCTTTTAAATAAGATTGATCTTGTCACCCAACAAGAACGCAGCCATGCTGAATCCCTTATTCTGGCCATTAATCCCAGAGCCATAATTTACGCAACAGAGCGCGTTAACATCCCTGTTGATAAACTCCTCGATCGTAGTTCCTTTGATCTCCAACGCACTTTAGATAATGATCCCCATTTTCTTGACCATCATCACGCAGATCATGTATGTGGTCCCGATTGTAATCATGATCATGACCATCATCACGCATCCACCATTCATGATATTACCATCACTTCTGTAAGTTTAAAAACAGATGCTCTGCAACCAGAAAAGTTTTTCCCTTGGATCCAGCAGGTTACACAGCAACAAGGACCTGATATCTTGCGTCTTAAAGGCATTATCGCCTTTCAAGGAGACGATGATCGTTACGTCATTCAAGGGATACATATGCTTCTTGAAGGACAACATCAACGCCCATGGCGTGAAGATGAAAAACGAGAAAGCCGCCTTGTCTTTATAGGACGCTCTCTTGATGCTGAAAAATTAAAAACTGGTTTTGAAAATTGCGCATAAGTGAGTGATAATGCCAAACATTACCCATTATGATCTCAAAAGTTACTGCCTTTCCTGCGGTTTTATAGGCAATAAACCAGCCTTTGTTTCCGTAGAAGGTCTCATTGTTTTTTTTAATCCAACCCCACAAATCGTTGAAGTGCACCAAGGAATAATTTCAAGCCATTTTTCCCATGACAATACCGCGATCATCACCGGTGGAGAAGATGGAAAAGTCTGTCAAACAACCGCAGCAGATCACACGGAAGTGTTAAGCCAAAAAGAACGCAAATGGATAAACAACGTTGCTTTTGGTCCACAAAAAGCTTTTGCTTTTTCCTCCTCACGCCTCGCATTTGCGCATATTGGAAAAGAACGACAAGAGCTCACACATGAACGCAGTGTAGAAGGCCTTGCTTTTGCCCCAAAAGGTTTGCGACTTGCCGTTGCCCATTACAATGGTGTGACTCTTCATTGGTTATCAACGCAAATATCTCCCACCACATTGGTATGGAAAGGAGCTCATTGTGGTGTCACCTTTTCACCAGACAACCGCTATGTCATTTCCACCATGCAAGAAAACGCCTTACACGGCTGGCGTCTCACTGATAATCAGCACCTCCGCATGAGTGGCTACCCAAGCAAAGTCAAAAGCTGGTCTTGGAGTGCAAAAGGAAAATGGCTAGCAACATCAGGTGCCTCTGCCGCAATTGTTTGGCCCTTTCATACAAAAGATGGCCCCATGGGAAAAACACCTCTAGAACTAGGCACACGAGCAAATGCACTTGTTAGCACCGTTTCATGCCACCCAAACAAAGAAATTGTAGCAATAGGCTTCAATGATGGAATGATTTTAGCGGCACAATTCCATGATGGAAAAGAAGTCCTTCTAAAAGGTTATGGGAAAAGTGCTATCTCAGCACTTAATTGGGATCAAGCAGGGCAAAACCTCTCCTTCGGTAGCGAAAATGGTGAATGTGGTATAATCAAGATCACTGATTAAATTAAGCACCCAAAAGCGCAATCATCGCCGATAAAGAATGCCCACACAATCCTCCAGAAATCTTATCCCCTTGCATCTCCAGAGCTCTCAGAAATCCTATCTCCCTAATCTCCCCCCAAAAATCTCCTAAAATCTTCGTAATCATTAAATCTTCCCTCTTCCTTTCCTCCCCCCTTTAGACAAGAAAATACCTTAAACATGTTTTTTGACCTTTTAACATTGCTACCCCCATACAAGAATAAAAACATCACTCTCAAGACCGCCCCCCATCTCCCTATAAACATCTATATAGGCTACATACTTCCACAAAAGCATTTTTCTTAAAAATTCGGCAAAAAATAGCTGATATCATCATTGAAACAACGATTTATTCTTACGATCAGAAGAAGGGAATTCAACACTATTTTCCTAAATAAAAAATTTTTTGATTTCCCCCTCCAAAGAGCAAAGTTTCCTACGAGCAGCCTTCCACACTTTAGTTTCTTGCCTAGAAAATTCTATCTAATAATCATTTCATGGAGCTTCTATTACCGCCCTCTGCTCCGGAGGACACTTCATCTCTGGATACTGTTTCTCCTCCTTCTGTCCCTGTTGAACCAAAGCCTTCTCAGTCCTCTGAACCTTTAGATCCTTCATCTAATCTCTCTATACCGCTTGATGTTCAGTCTAATCTCCAAATTAGAGCTGTTGTTCCACAGGTTCCAACTTATCTTCTTTTGCCAAATGCCTTATTGCATGCTGGTTTAGTGGATATGACCACGCAAAATAAGACGTTAGAGACAATGCGGAATGCTTTTCATTCCTTTGGGAAAGATGATAAAAAGACAGCCTTTTTTCTGCGTGCTTATGGGGGGAGCCATCACTATGCTTCCAATTTATCTGCTTTTGAATATGGTTATGGTGCTGAGCTCGATTATAATGCATTTCAAGCAGGTGTTTTGTTAAACGAGATTGAGAGTTTATATGGTCGTACATTCTTTGGAGTTTGGGGAAACTATGGAAATCTTTCTCTACACCCTCAGGATGTTGAACAAAGCAAAAAAAGCGCATTTGATAAATGGTCTGTTGGGGCTTATGGAAGTTTGCAGCATGATACCGGTTTTTATATAGATGGGGTGTTATGGTATGGCCTTTTTAAGGGTGATATTTTGACACGAGCACGGGGTAAAGTTGTGGCGTTAAAGGATAAACAGTTTAGTGGTTCTTTAACGAGTGGCAGAACGTTTGCAACAGGGTATAAAGGTGTTGTTTTTGATCCGTAGATTCAGGTTGTTTATCAGCATCTTCAGTTTAATCAAGCGCGTGATATTGATTTAGGAAAATTTCATGCAATAATTCAGAATGCTCATTCATCATTTTACATATTGAATAAAAACTGAATATTATAAATTTCTTTCATTTCAAACCTGTTTATATTTAATCAATTAACCCCTTGTCCATCACAAACGAAGCTGGCATGCAAAGAAGGACTTTTGAAAAAAGGTAAATTACTCCTTATGAACATTCTCGAGTGCTAAAATCTGCGCAAATATTGAATGCTGAAAAAAGAATGGTGATATCCGCGCATGAGCGCAATAAAAATAATATCCTGTATCTTATCGAAATTTCTCTGCCACCTATCATTTACAAAACAACAACCGTAACAACACGATAAAGTATACTTTACTTTTATTATAATTTGACCTCAAACTCCCTCTTTTTGTTCTAAAATAAGTATTTATCCAAAATTCTTAAGTAAACATCCTAAAAAGGAAACAAATAATATGCGTATTAAATGATATAAACGTGAATAAAGTTCTAAAACAAAATTCAAAACAATGCATAAAACTCATAAAGACGAAACTTATGATCTATAAAAATGAATAAAGAAATGGACAAAAACAACCACCTATATCGTCTCTTTTGAAAGCTTATGCCACAAGCATTTAGCGTTTAATCTTCTCACATTCACAATGAAATCTGTCCTCATATCTTAACATCAAAAATTTTAGAAAAATTTCTCATCGCATAAAAGAAAGCATCTATTGTAATCTTTTATATCAAAAAATAACCATATTGATGAAGCAAAATAAATTTTAATACATTAAAAGGCAGAAAATCTTCTGCCTTTTAACTAAAAATACATATTGCAGCTCATCAAAAAAGGTGGCGCAATCCAGCAGAGAAACTCGTTCCAGAAAAACCAATTTTCTTAAATCTATGCTGATAAGTGACA
>NZ_JBHIRB010000013.1:25171-42996 GCF_042196845.1 Bartonella sp. AA9NXGY | reverse complement strand
TTAGCCAGATCTTCGCCCGCTTGTTCCATACCAGCCTTGGCAGCATCCGAGAGCTTTTCCTGTGTAAAAAAACTCTTCAACCATTGCCAAAAGTTGGAAAAGCTTTGTTTAACGCCCTCCCACAAATTGCCAAACCACTCGACAACAGAGGAAAGTCCTTGTTTAAACTTTTGCCAATGGGAAGAGAAGTCGAAAGCAGCAGCAATGATGTTTTTCCATTTGGTGATGGTTGCCGTATCGGAACCAAAATAAACCAAGACGTGTGCGCCAGTCATGGTAAAGCGCAACACACGTAGAGCAATGTTAAAAGCCATCAGGGCGGCAATAGTTTTGATAATGGCGCTCGTTAAAACGGGATGGTCCTTGCCCATGCCATTTTACAAAACGCGCATTTAATGGTAAAAAATAACCATAAAAACAATAAATTATCACGTATTTCTAACTAATCTCACCTCTTCCCACTTAGTACAAAACCTAATGTCAAACTACATCCAACGGAGTTTTGTATAGTATGTAGCCTTTCGGAAATTGTGGCTTATCGGCGGATTCTACATATTTTTATATTTTATTTGTTCAAAGAAGATACTGAGCACTCAAAGAACCCTCAACGCTCTATTAAAGCCTTCTCTCATTTTTGCTGTCAAAAACTCATTCGATACATAATGTAGGTAAGAACAATCAATTATCACATATCCACTCTAATTTCACCTTTTTCCACTCAATATAAAATATAAAGTATAAAGTAAATTATACACAAAAATATTTGTTATTTATTAACTTTAAAAATATAAAATATCTTATTTTTTTGAAAATGTACAATATTAAAAACACTACTATTCTTATTTATATTATATTTTTAATTTATTTTTATATAACTGTACTTGTTTAATTATACATCAATAAATATTAAAATAAATGAATATTGATATAAAATAATATGTACCATTAATAAAAAACTTATTTTTAAAATATAATTATATAAAAATACATTATGAAATAAATTTAATATTACATAATTAAACATAAATACAACTTTAAATTTGACAAAAAAAGCAAAACAAAATATCAAAGTGCTGTGTTATTAAAATAAAAGCAATATCTATTTCCACTTCTGCTTATGAAGTTAGCGGGAAAATGAATGTTGGGGGCTTTAAAAGGAGTAGACTGATGCCTAAAAAATTTCTTCTATCCTGCACAGCAATTGTGGCAGTTGTACTTTCTGGTATCAATCTTAATGCACAAGCTAAAAATCTTGAAATTTCAGAAAATAAAAAAGAAGTTTCCAACGAAACCTACGAAATTATTCACGCAAAAAAAGGTGGTCAAATTATCGGCAAGCATTTGACGATAATCGGAAACAAAAAAACAAACACCAACATAGGCACAAATGCGCACGCTATAACAGCTGAAGGTTCTAACACTGCGATTGAATTACTGGATGGTACAACCATTAAAGGAACTGGTTCTAGCATTTTCTTCGGTCTTGAAGCAAAGGATGGTGCTACACTGAAAATGACTGGGGGAACTATCACAGTTTCCAACACTGGCACTAAATTCTTGAACAGTAAGAATGCTGAAAACAAGCTAAAAGATATAATAATATCAAGTGGCAAAGGCAAAGCTCCACTAACTTTTGCAATATTTGCAGACAAAGACAGTGAAGTCACTTTAGAAAATGTAAAAGTGACTAAGGCAACGAATAGCGTTACAGCAAATAATAAATCTGAAATCACGATATTGGGAGGATCATTTGATGCCACAAAGGCAGCAATATCTGCTTACAATGGCAGTCGCGTAACTCTAACTAACAATGTTCAAACTACATCATCTCATGGCACTGGACTCCATGCAACAGATTCAGAAACCACAATCGAAATGACGGGAGGAAGCGTAATCACAGAAAAAATGGCGTTGGTTGCAGAAAACGGTGGACATATCAAGGTCACGGATGTTGCGTTAACTGCGACGAATGATAAAATCGGAACAGTTGTCGCCGGCGGTCCGAACAGCGTGATTGAATTGCATGGGAATACAACAATTAAGAATGCTGTAATCGGTCTTCATGCACAAAACAGTGGAATGATTAAAATGATCGGAGGGACCATTACAGCTTCTGCAACCGGCGCTGGTTTCTATAATAGTAAGAGCAATGGAAACAAGCTAAAAAATGTGAAAATATCGGGCAGTAACCATAAAGAGCCTAAAATCACAGGAATAGGTGCCGACAAGGAAAGCAACGTCACTTTAGAAAATGTAACAGTTACGCAGGCAAAAAGTGGCATAGTTGCAAATAATCATTCTAAAGTAACGGTTTCTGGAGGATTATTTGAGGGCAAAAACGTAGGGGTATACGCTGGAAACGGCAGCAACATTACTTTAACCAGCAATAAAAAAGGTAACGTTCAAGTTACATCAACATCATCGAATAGCAAAGGACTCTACACAAATGGTTTACATTCTACCATCACAATGACGGGAGGAACAGTAACCGGAGAATTAGCGTTGGTCGCAGAAAACGGTGGACATATTAAGGTCACGGATGTTGCTCTAACAACAAATGAACATGGGGGCAAGGTCACTGATGTTCCTATAATAGGCGCAGGAGTCAATAGCGCTAATAGTATGATTGAATTATATGGCAATACAACGATTAAGAATGCTGGTGTTGGGCTTGTGGCAAGTAACGGTGGCGTAATTAAAATGATTGGGGGGACTATTACAACTTCTAAAACTGGTGTTGGCTTCGTGAACAGTAAGAGCGCCGAAAGTAAACTAGAAAATGTAATAATATCAACCGGTAAAGATAAAAATTCAGGCAAAGGAATTCTTCTAGAGAAAGAAAGTGGTCTCACTTTAAAAAATGTAAAAGTGACTCAAACAGGCAACAGCGTAATTGCAAATAATCGTTCTAACATAACAATCTCTGGAGGATCATTTGATTCAAGCTATGCAACAATATGTGCTCAAAACGGTAGCAGTATCACCTTAACGGACAATGCTCAAATTACGTCACATGATGAAGCAGGCCTCTATGCACGAGACTCAAAATCCACAATTACAATGACAACAGGAAACGTGACAGGAAAATATACAGCCTTAGAAGCAGACATAGGTGGCCATATTACGGTTACAAATGTTGCTTTAAAAGCAACTAATAATGGCAGTGGTGTAGCTGCTGGTGCAGCTGCCTCTGGCTCTAACAGTGTGATTGAATTGCTTGGCAATACAACGATCAGTGACGTTAAAATCGGAATTGATGCGCAAAACGATAGCACAATCAAAATGATCGGAGGAACCATTACTGCTTCCGAAGCAGGCGTTCACTTGTTAAAAAACAAGAGCAATAACAAACTGAAAGATGTAACGATATTAAATCGTAAGGATAATGCACTACTAATCAATGCAATAATTGCAAGAAGAAGTGCCATTACTTTAGAAAATGTAACCGTTCCGCAAGCAATCAATAGCATAATTTCAGATAATGGTTCTCAAATAACAGTTTCTGGAGGATCATTTAACGCAAAAGGTGCAGCAGTATCTGCTATAAACGGCAGTACTATTACTTTAACTGACAATGCTCAAATTACATCATCTGATGACAGTGGGCTCTATGCAAAAGATTCAAAATCCACCATCACCATAACGGGAGGAACAGTACAAGGTAAAACTACTGCATTATTTGCCGGAAACGGCGGACATATTAAAGCCACGAATGTTACTCTAATAACAGCAGATAATAACGGATTCGGTGCGGAAAGCCAAGATGTTGGCAGTTTAGTTGAATTATATGGCCATACAACGATTAAAAATGCTGAGATCGGACTTTATTCAGAAAATGGCAGCACAATCAAAATGAGTGGAGGGACAATAATTGCCGAAAATAGTGCATTTGTTGTAAATAATAATGGACATATTGATGTAACAAATGTTTCTGCCACAGCAGAAGATAGAGGTATCGCATTTGAAAAGTCTAAGAACAATAGAACATCAGAAATCAATTTAACCAATACAAAACTTCATATTAAAAACGGTACTGGAATTAATGCAAATGAATCAATTGGTAAAGCCAATCTCAAAAATTCAGAAATCCGTGCCAATGTTTTATTAGTAACCGAAGCTTCAACGAAAAAAAATGATTTCACTTTTACACTAAACGCCGATCGCTCCATCTTAGACGGCAAAGTGAGCACTGAAAAAAAATTCAAAACAGTCTTTGATTTGCAAAACAATACGAAATGGACATTGAAAACAAGCACAAATAAAAAAAGCCAGAACAAAAAACTGCTTGATATTGCTCAAAGAGCACGTTCTGATATTTCTGTCCTTAACATCAATAACAGCTCTATTGTTTTTGAAGAGCCAACTGAAAATCATTATCACACGTTGCACATAGGATCTGGCAGACCAAATACTAAAAAAGTCTACAATGCTACAGGAAAAGCAGAAATTCATTTCAACGTCGAATGGAGTGATAGTGCTGCCATAAACAAACAAAAAGCTGACCATCTTCTGATTCACGGTGATGTTTCAGGTACTACACTGGTTTATATCACTGGACATTTAGAAAAGAACAATATTAAAGCAGACGCTTCTGCTCTTACCAGTGCACGTGGTCTTTCACTCATTCAAGTTTTTGGGAAAGTAAATCAAAACTCTTTCAAACTTGCACAGGACTATATCACAATAAGTGGTTCACCTTATAAATATATACTGAAAGCTTATGGACCAAAATCAAACCACAGTAAAACAAATGCTGAACAAAACCTTTTAGGAGAAAATAAAAATTTCTGGGATTTTCGCTTACAACCAGTACTGCTTGATAGCGACTCAAAAGTAAAAACCATCGTGCCATAAATACAAACTATTTGATCAAGCCCCAATGCTCTCTTGTACGCTGGATTGACCAATATGGCTAAGCAAAATGCAACTGTTAACCAATATGCGACATTTGTCTTAAGGAAAGAATAAGACAAACGGAATGGCTTTTTCTTATATACCTATGGAAAAACAGGAAGCTTATTTTTTGATAAGTAGTACTTCTAGTAGATATGGTTATAGCAGTGCTCATCTTCGTTATGCTGTTCTACAAGGAGCTATTAACCTTGTCGCGCAGAAGGGAAAAATATCTACAACACATTTGGGTCTTGTCCGAACCTACGGGCAACTCTCTTTCACCCCCAAAGATATGCAAGACAGCAAGTAAGAGCATATTGAATAAATAGTCATTTCAACTCACCGCCGCCTATGGCAGTAAACAGCGTGACAATGGTTTCTATCTTGATACGCTTTTATCCTATGGGATAATAAAGGGAGATATCACCAATGCTCTCATTGGTAAAACTGCAAAATTGAAAAACGCCAAAATGTTGAGTATCTCCACCACTGTTGGCAAACAATTTGCAACGGGTATCCAAGGCGTAACATTCGAACCGCAGGCACAGCTTGCCTATCAACATTTGATGTTTGATACCATTAAAGATGCTGATAATCTGACCATTAAGATGCAAAATCCTTCTCAATGGATAATCCCGTGTTGGTGGACGTTTGACAAAAACCATTGCCACTGAAAACAGCCGTCCTATGTCTTTCTATGGAAAAGTAAACTTAATCAAAACCTTTGGTGATGATCAGACATTCCATATTGATAAGTATTATAAATGTGACCCCTCGGGAAGTTTCGTTGAAGGTGGCCCACAATTGTCCGCTAACCTCTCCCTTCATGGTGATGTCAGCTATCAACAAAAGCTTCAAAAACTGGTATAAGTGGTGCAAGCTTTTCAGGAGGAATACTCTATCAGTTTTAAATCAAGACTGTAAAAATAGCCTATTCAATTTAACAAAAAGGCAGCATATTGCTGCCTTTTTGGTTTATTATAAGCTGTTTTTAAGCGCTTTTTTAAATAGAGAACAGCGAAATATTTGAAGACAGTCATTGACCATTGGATGTTTTTTACAAAAAATTCTTTTTATAAAGAATAAAACTGTAAAAAAGAGAACAACCAAAAACAAAATGATATTGTAAAATAATGAGAAGCTTTTCTAGAAAATACAACATTACTATCGTTTGTTATTTCTCACGAATTTAATGCTTAAAATTCCAAAATAAAACTTTTGAACATAAAATGATAAGTAAAAAATAATGCAATAATATCAAACAAAGGGATGTATGTTATAAGTCACTCATATATTTCAAAATGGAAGTTCTAATAGGATTTAAAATATTACAGCTCAAACACTGCCCAGAAAATTCATACTGAAAAAATCCTATTATCCCCTTCCCTCTTAACAATGCCGCCAAACATCTCCAGAAACTTCAAAACAAATAAAATTGCATTTTCTCTTCTGTAAAATTGATCATGCTCTTTGCTCTCTATGGACAATAGGCTCTATACTTGCTTCAAAAAACTCCTTTGTATAATCGTGTTGCGCATGTAGATTACGCAATTCATCATTGCTAAGCTCTTCAAGAATAATCCCTTTATGCATAATTCCAACACGTTCACAAATATGTGCAACAACAGCAAGATCATGGGATACCATTAAATAAGTAAGCTTTTTTCTCACGCGCAGTGATTTCAACAAGTTTAAAATTTCAGCCTGTACCGACACATCCAATGCAGATGTTGGCTCATCAAGCAACAACACCTCTGGCTCAATAATTAAAGCACGTGCAAGAGCAATACGCTGACGCTGCCCTCCAGACAACTCATGAGGATAACGATAAAGAAATGAAGAATCTAAACCAACGGAATCTAAAGCATCCTCCACCCGCTCTCTTTGATTATCCATTCCATGGATTTTGAGCGATTCAGAAAGAACCGTATGGACCATTTTTCTTGGATGCAGCGAAGCATAAGGATCTTGAAAAACCATTTGAATACAGCGTAAAAAATCCTTACTTCTTTTCTTTTCAACTTCTTGTCCAGCAAAAAGGAATTTTCCACTATAATCTGGAATAAGCCCCACCAATGTATTCAAAATAGTTGACTTTCCACATCCGGATTCACCAATCAAACCATAAGCTTCACCACGCTTAATATGAAAATTAACATTTTTAACAACTGTTACTGCCTTATGCCTGTGCCCAAAAGTTACAGATAAATTAGAAACATCAATAATATTCTCACAATTTGTCATGAGGAACCTCCTCAACGCCATTAACAATCGTAGGATTATACAACCAATCAGGATCACGCTCAGGAACAGCCAAAATATCAACTGGATTATCAAGCCGTGGCAAACTCGCGAGCAACGCCTTTGTATAAGGATGACAAGCGTGAGACAAATCAGAAGCAGGCAACTCTTCTAAGACACGGCCCGCATACATCACCAAAATACGATCACAAAAATCAGCAATCATATTTAAATCATGACTAATGAAAATAAGTCCCGTTCCAGATTTTGTCACAAGTTCATCTAATACAGATAAAACTTGTCGTCTGACCGTAATATCAAGTGCAGATGTTGGCTCATCAGCAATAATTAAATCAGGTTTTGGAATGAGCATCATTGCAATCATCACGCGCTGCCCCATCCCCCCAGATATTTCATGAGGAAAGAGACGCATCACATGTTCAGGATCACGAATATGAACAGATTCTAACATAGATATGGTGCGCTCCCTCGCTTCAGCTTTTGAAACACGGTAATGAATACGGTAAGCCTCCATAATCTGTTCCCCGATCCGTATTAATGGATTAAGTGAATATTTGGGATCCTGTAAAATCATTGAAATACGTTTCCCACGGATTTTTCGCATCTGAGGTTCACTTGCGGCCAATAAATCAACATCCTCAAAGCGCATTTTTTTAGCTTTAACAATGGCTGCTTTTGGACTCAATCTTAGTATTGCGCGCCCAGTCATCGATTTTCCAGATCCGGATTCACCAACAATTCCAATTTTTTCTTTTCCAACAGAAAAACTAACGCCACGCACAACTTCTGAAATGCCGCGCGTTGTAGGAAAAGAAATACGTAAATCTTCTACTTCTAATAATTTATTACCCATTGCGTGGATCCAATACATCACGAAGACCATCACCTAAAAGGTTGAAAGCAAGACTTGCAAATAATATTGCACAGCCTGGTATTGCCGCCAACCACCAATTTGTCATCATAAATTCCCGCCCTGAAGAAAGCATCGCACCCCATTCAGGACTTGGAAGTTGAGCTCCCAACCCTAAAAAACCAAGACCAGCAGCCGTTAAAATAATTCCAGACATATCCAAAGTTAATCGTACAATCACTGAAGGAATACACATGGGCGCAACATGAAACAAAATAATTCGCCAAGCAGAGGCCCCTTGCAGGCGAACTACAGAAACATAATCAGAAGAACGTATTGTCAAAGTCTCAGCACGTGCTAAACGTGCAATTGGTGGCCATGCTGCAATTGAAATTGCAATAGAAGCATTTTCAATCCCTGGTCCCAATGCGGCTGAAAATGCAAGAGCTAAAATCAAACCTGGAAAAGCAAGAAAAATATCGACAATGCGCATGAGCACAGTATCAACCCATCCGCCCATATAACCAGATACAGTTCCAACAATAAGCCCTATTGGACCTACAATAACTGTTGTAAGAAAAACAACATAAAGAGTAATACGGGAACCAAAAACAAGGCGACTAAAAATATCACGTCCCAATTCATCTGTTCCAAAATAATGCGCCATAGAGGGTGGCTGCAACCGATGCCCCAGATCATTGCTAAGAAAATCATGCGTAGCAATCCAAGGAGCAAAAAATGCACATATGATAATAATACAAATAATAAGCAGACCGAATACAGCCGAAAAGTTATGAAAAAACTTAGCCAGTGCGTGATAAATTCTTTGTATGTTCGCTTGAATTATGGAGTTTGGAACAGGATCGTTTAACCAACTACCCAAAGAAGATGATGATTGCGATTTATGATGATTACTTACTGTCATATTCAACGTGTCCTTGGATCAAAAATGCGATAAAGCAAATCAGAAAATAAATTAATGGCGACAAAGATAAATCCTACAAGTAAAGTACATCCTACAACTGCATTCATATCTCCGGCTAAAAGAGCATTTGTCAAGTAATGTCCAAAACCAGGCCAAGCAAAAACTGTCTCCGTTAAAACAGCCCCTTCTAATAAAAAAGCATAAGAAAGTGCAACAACGGTAATAATTTGAACAGCAGCATTTCGAAAGGCATGCCCCCAAACGGTTCGCGCCCACGATAATCCCTTTACACGTGCAGTAATGATATATTCCTGATTAAGCTGCTCAATCATAAACCCACGAGTCATACGGCTAATATAAGCCATAGCACCGAAAGCCAAGATCAAAGCAGGCATAATAACGTGACTAAAAACATTACCAAAAGCCTGCCATTGTCCTTGGCTTGCAGTATCCCAAAGGAAAAATCCTGTTTTTGGTTCAAAAGAATATTCATAAAGAAAATCAAGTCGTCCTGGGCCACCAACCCAGCCAAGCTTGGCGTAAAATATTAACAACGCCATTAATCCGAGCCAAAATGTTGGAGTAGAATAACTTACAAGTGTAAAAACACGGACAACATAATCAATAAATGAATCGCGATACATTGCTGCAAAAACACCAAATGGAATTCCAAGACTTGTGCCAATAACAATAGCAACGGTTGCAAGCTCTAATGTTGCAGGAAACACACGCATAATATCGGCTAGAACAGGTCGCCCAGAAGTTAAAGCATCTCCAAAGTCAAACAAAAATACATTATGAAGATACTTCCAATATTGGACAATCAACGGCTTATCAAGACCCAGCTTATAATACATTGCATCATAAGCTTCCTGACTGATATTATCACCAAGAATAGACAGAACCGGATCTAGAGGAAGAAGATGACCAAGAAAAAAAGTGATCGTCACCAACCCAAGCAATGTGATAAAAACTGAAATAAGAAGTTTCAATCCTTTGCATAAAAAATCCCATAAAAATAATTTTTTCTGCTTTTCTGATACAGCTCTTTCAGTCTCTGAAAGTGGCAAAACCATTATAAAAATCCCCTCTGTAGCGACAAAACATAAAGCAAATACTTTTTTATATAACAAAACAATCTCTTATTAAGCATGTTCTACAATCCTTTTCTATAACATGCTTCTTTTTATTTTTCTGCTTCATTGTAATAAAGTCTATAACTGTTCCAAATCCATTTTTTGACATCAGGCCCCATACCAACGGTATAATATGTCTGAAATAAATAAACCATAGGACCATGCTCTAGCACATAATGCTGTAAAGTACGATATTGCATGATACGCTTATTGGGGTCTTTCTCAAACAAAGCATCCATCACCATGTTATTAATATTTTCATCATAATACCCAGCGCGCCAAGCTAAATACATATTGTGCTTTTTTGTAAATGTTGGATCAGGGTTAAACACGTGATTTAATGAAGCAGGATGTCCATCAGGATCGGCACTCCCCCACCCCATAATAGCAGTATCATAATTTCCACCACGTACACGGCTCAACAATTGATTTTGTGCCATTTTTTCAATTGTAAGCTCAACACCAATTTTGCGTGCATTGGCTTGAATAGACTGTGCAACAGACGACATATAACTAAGGCTTCCAACTAAAAGATTAGCTTTAAACCCATTAGGATAACCAGCTTCAGTAATCAGTTGTTTTGCTTTTTTCAAATCCAACTGAAAAGGCAAACCTTCTTTTTCATCTAAAGCACCTGGAACACCTAAAGACATATAAGTTGCCCGAGGAATAGCAATCCCTTTCAAAACAGTTTTTCCAAGACCTTCATAATCAACCAAATAACGAAGTGCCAATCTGACCTTTTCATTCGCAAAAATTGCATTCTTATTATTTAACGATAAGTAAATAATCTGCGGACGCAAAACACGACTAATTTTGACTGGGCCTCCTTTTTTTTCAAGATCTAAAATATCCTCTGAAGAAAGATCACGCACTATATCCACATCACCTTTTTCCAAAAGAAGTCTTTGACTTGATGAATCCGCTACATGCTGCACAACAATCTGCTTAATTTTAGGCACATCGCCCCAATAATGTTGTGTCGCCTCTAACACAACTTTATCTCCTGGAGACCAGCTCACCAATTTATAAGGTCCAACACAAGCTGTATGTGTTGCTAAATATTTATTCCCCATATCACCGTTAATACTCTGTGCTTCAATTGTTTTCCGATCAAGCAAAGCAGAAGCATAAGATTGTCCAATAACAGTCAATATGAGCTGAATAGGATAGGGTTTATCTAATTTTAATTGTAAAGTCTTATCATCAAGAGCCTGAATATTTGTTTCAATATTGTTTTTGGTAAACCCATAATCCATTAAAGATTGAGCATAGCTTAATCCTAATTTAATAATCCGTCGCATCGACCATACCAAATCTTGCGCTGTAGCCATCCTTCCATCATTAAACTTTAAATCATCACGAAGATGAAAGACTATTCTTTTGCCATTGTCTAAAACGTCCCAAGATTTTGCCATAGCAGGGCGAATTTTTGTAGGATCATGCTCATCATATTGCACTAACGCGCTGCAAATATTCGTTAATAACTCACTCGTCACAACCTCAACAGTTTGCGCTGGATCAAAACTACTAATTGAATCAATATTCCATGCCATTACCAATATATCTTTAGATGAGGCACTGAATGCCGTTGTTACAGCCCCATTAAAAAAAATGATTGAGCTTAATAAAATAGAAATTTTTTTCAATATTCTTTGTTTTCCCATTTTATCTCTTCCTTTTGTATTCTTCTACCTTTTCACACAAAGTGATTGTGATTTTGCTTAAATAGCATAGCATTAGACATCAATTTCATTTAATCAAACTAAGCATCTACAAAATAATTTTCTTATACATCAGTCTATATTCGGGATGCAGAGAATCTATAACCATAAACAAAGATCCTCCCCAATATAACTTTCTATATTCATCGCTCCCTATAAACGATCTTAATTATATACTGCTACTACACAAACATCCCTCACAGTTTCATCCTAAAAAAACTGAAGAGCTTTATATGGGAGAATATTTTCATCATGCAATTATGATTAAGCTCTTTTTAGCTTTGATAACACTAAAAAGACACACTTATTTTTCAATTTTACTATAAAAAATACGCGGTGCACTATTCCAAACCCATTTTTTGACATCAGGCGTCATCGCGACAACGCTATATTGTTGAAAGATAAACGCATAAGGTCCTTTTTGCATTAATTCACGTTGTAAATCAGCATAGAGTTGCGCTCGTTTTTGCGGATTTTTTTGAAACAACGCTTCTTCAACTTTTTGATTCATCTTAGCATCAAAATACCCATGCTTCCAACTAGGATAGGCTGTATTTTTAGCCTCAAAACGATTATCTGGATTGAAAATAAGACGTGAAGCCATGGTATGAGGATCCGCAGAATCATTATTCCATCCGATAAAAGCCGTATCAAAAGCTCGAGCATCCACTTTTGAAAATAACTGTGTACCTGCTACACGTTCAATTTTAAGACGCACGCCCGCCTGTGCAGCACTATCCTGGAGTGACTGAGCAAGTAACAAAGTATAAGGAGTGTTTGACACGAGAAAATTTGCCTCAAATCCATTCGGATAACCAGCTTCTGCTAAAAGCTGCTTGGCTTTTGCAATATCAAGTTTAAAGGGTTGCCCCTCTTTTTCATCCAAAGCCCCAAAGTTGCCAAGAGGAATAAAACTGGCCCGTGGGATACCAATCCCTTTGAGAAGCTTCTTGCCAAGACCTTCATAATCTATGAGATAACGCATCGCCAAACGTACTTTTTCCTTAGCAAAAATAGGATTCGTCGTATTGAATCCCCAGTACATCATAGTTGGCACTAACACTCTTTCAACTTTAACATCTGTTGTTTTTTGCAGATCTGCAAGATCTTCAGGTGTCAAATTACGAGCAACATCAATATCATGTTTTTGCAACAACAAACGTTGTGTTCCGGGCTCTGCAACATGGCGAATTAAAATCTGCTTCAGTTTAGGCGCTTGTCCCCAATAGTGAGAGCTTGCACGCAACAAAAGAGCTTCTCCAGGGCGCCAACTTTTTAACTGATAAGGACCAACACAAGCAGCATGACCTTTCAAATACTGATTTCCAAAATCGCCATCTTTTTCGTGTTTCATAATCGTCTTACGATCAAGCAAAGCTGTTGCACGACTCGCAACAATATTATTAAGAATGAGCTCTGCTGGATAAGGCTTATCAAATTTCATCACAACCGTTTTCTCATCGGGAGCTTGCAAAGCATCATCAACATTTTGTTCTGTAATTCCATATTCATTAAAAATTGCCGCATTACCCATCTTCAATTTGACAATCCGCTTCATACCCCAAACAAGATCATTGGCATTGGCTGATCTGCCATCATTAAACTTCAAACCATCACGTAAATGAAAAGTAATCACCGTACTGTGATCATCACCTGAAACATCCCAATGTGTTGCTAAAACGGGAACCATTTTAGCAGGATCATCTGTCGCAGTACTCACCAAGTTATCACAAATATTGTAAATAATTTCACTTCCATAAACATCATTAAGTTGTGCGGGATCAAACGTACTGATTGCATCAAGATTCCAAGCCATCACAAGGGTATCAGCGGGTGTTTTTGCTGAAACCTGTTGTACAACCATCGCCAAAGCTATAAAAGCAGCAACAAGAGAGCTGCTACTTTTCAATATTGTTTTCTTCAAGTTCATAAACTTTTCCCTTTATTTATTTTTATCAATTAATGACGCTGAAATAATATAGCAAATTTATAATTATAACATTGAATAAATACGTTCTAATCGCCTATATTTTTAATCACCTACACAGAGTCATCTACTTGATAAATTCATTGACTTACGTCTCAATAAACCATAACGAACATGCAATATATGTTTTGCTAACCAGTATTACATTCTTTTCATAACCTCTTTGCATATGATAATGCACTATATCAGTTCTCTATTAATCATCAATAAGCCTTGTCGCCCCAAAAATAGTGAGCTTTAAAAAAATCATTACGCAAAAATTTATGAATTCATTATTCTATTCCTTTAGGCGACATTTAAAATAAAATATGCAAACTTTAAAAATAGTCATCCCCCTCAAACACTGTTTCAAGATACGGCGCATCTTTACTACATGACAAAAACGACACTGGAACAGCAGAAAGACATAAGAAAATATCTTTTCTAAAACGCTACCCCCCACAAAAATCTGCTTAATCTTTTGAAAACTAAGTGTCAAAAGTTTTACGTTTTTACCAACAAAACCAAACGCGTTAACAAAGATAAAGGAAAAATGAGAAGAAGCATTCCTTCCACGCTTTATCTTTTGAGAAATAAAGCTTACAATAAAAGAATATACACTAAAATGCATTCTCTCATTGATAAAAATAAAATTCATTAGACGTTTCCCCCCTAAAGACATAACGAATATAAACCCTTCTAAACTTTGGCGTGCATCATTGCTTTACCACTATAAAAATAGAATAGAAAACAACATACCGCAACAGAACTCTCGTTTCCAGCGGAAACATACAGAGATTCAACGAAGCAATGTAGTGGATACAAGCCTGCATGAGCTTAATCATCTTCCAAAAAATTGGAGCGCACACGCGGCAAGATCACTCTACTAATAGAGGAAAGCTATCAGATAATAAAACCCAACACAAGCAGCTTGAGTCATTTAACTTCAATTTTTCATCGCTGCATTTCATTTTATATTGCCTAGGTAAGCATTGGGCAATCAACCTACATATAAATAAACCAACAGTCATACAAGCAAAGAAAAACAATGCAACAACAGCACCCCATCTAACAACCACTTTGCATTCGTCAACAAACATGAATAAAATATTCATTAATTATAACAGTCATGTTATTAACGGAAATAAAAAAACTCTTCTGAATCATTACAAATACCAAAGACTGTTTCATAACACTGAGAGCTAGTAAATGTGTGATGGTGCCGATCTTCTCCTTCATAAGCGTAAAGATGGAGTGCACGATGGATTTACTGTCATAGTATTCATGAGCTGCGTCGCAAAATGGGCCTTGGTGTAACTAGATGTTTCTTTAAAACATACAAGACATCACCATGATCTAACTTCAGATACATAACAGTTAAGATATCACTCCTTTTTGCGTCTGTTTTTTCATCCTCAAAATTATACCTTTATCGTTTTTAGTGCCAACAACAATAGAAAATCATTACTATTGTATAGTTTGTATATTTCAATTATCTTATACAGGGGAATTGTATAATTTATATATTTGTTAAATAATTCAATTATTATCCTATTAATCATTACTCTTACAAAAGAAAGTTTGCCAATTTATCGACAAAAACATCCTTCAAGATGATCATTAACAATTCCTACGGACTGCATAAAAGCATAACAAATTGTGGGGCCAACGAATGTCCAACCACGTTTCTTCAAGTCTTGAGAAAGACGAAGAGAAGCAGGTGTCATAGGGTTAGCTAACAGTGTTTGAAAATCTATTTTTTCATAACGCTCCAATTGTGGTGGTTGAAAAGACCAAAAATAGTGGGACAAACTCCCCCACTCTGTTATAATTTCTTGTGCTCTCAATGCATTATTAAGCACTGATTGAATTTTTCCTTGATGGCGAACAATGTCTTTATTCTGCATTAACATTTGCACCTTCAGCTCATCATAATGAGCAATCTTTTCAAAGTCAAAGTGATCAAATGCAACGCGAAAAAAAGAGCGTTTTTTTAAAATTGTAAACCAAGAAAGCCCCGCTTGGAAACCTTCAAGACAAATTTTCTCAAACAAACGAATATCCTCAAAAATAGGCTTTCCCCATTCGGTATCATGATAAGCACAATAAAGTGGATCCGTTCCAGCCCATGCGCAACGAACTTTTTCATCCACTCCCTTAAGAAGACCTTCCGCAAGCATGGCATTAACCGTATTAAAAGAGAGTTCCTTGATCATCGCTTGGCGACTTTATCTGCTTGTGTTTTGACCGTTTAGAAAAAACAGGTTCTTGTGTTGCAACACTGATATCTCCATCAAAAAAGCGTAAATTTATTTGCCCTGTTTCAGGAAACTGAACCAATCGTTTAATGGGCTTATGATCTTTCCCCAAAGCCAAAACAAAACCGCGCTCCAAAATATTCTGATATGAAGTGCTTCTTAAAAGCCTAGATACTACCTCTAACCCAGCACGTTGTTTTTCCACACTACGCACAAAAGCACGCTGAAGACGTGCCGTATATTCCTTTGTATTGCGTTGTGCTTTTTCAATATTTAACAAACGCGGTGAAAAACGCACACCAAGTGCATGAAAAGAAAAACGTTTTTTATCGTAGCTTACACAAAGAGCACGCTGCAATCGACTTGAAGTTTCATCTAAACCACGCCGTGGTAAAGCAAAAAGTTGATCGGCAGTCGGAAGAGCTCGTAGAGTAGCACGCAATTTTTGTCGATAAAAATCCAAATAACGCGCGAGTCCCTTGCGCAAACGTGCATCAAGCGATGCCACCAGCACCTCGAGATCAAGCTTAACAGGAACAGCCCGTTCTGCTGCGGCGGTAGGAGTTGGAGCGCGCCAATCAGCCACATAATCAATCAAGGTCCAGTCCGTTTCATGCCCAACAGCAGAAATAACAGGAAGAGAAGATTCATAAACAGCACGAACAACAGCTTCGTCATTAAACCCCCACAAATCTTCTAAACTTCCTCCTCCCCGTGCAACAATAATAAGATCAGGTTTTGGAATAAGTCCACCTGGACCAAGAGCATTAAAACCTTCAACAGCAACAGCCACTTCCCTCCCACTTGTTTCCCCCTGAACACGTACAGGCCAAACCAAAATATGCAACGGAAAACGATCGGATATACGATGAATAATATCACGAATAACAGCACCTGTTGGTGATGTTACAACGCCTAAAATTCGAGGCATATAAGGCAAAGTTTTTTTCTTTTCTTCATCAAACAAGCCTTCTTCTAAAAACTTTTTCTTACGATTTTCAAGAAGTGTCATCAAAGCACCAACCCCCGTTGGTTCAAGAGCCTCAATGACAATTTGATATTTCGATGACCCTGGATAAGTTGTAAGTTTACCAACAGCAACTACTTCCATCCCTTCTTCAGGAGGGAATTTGAGCTTTTCCATAACTCCACGCCAAATAACAGCCTCCAACCGTGCCTTATCATCTTTTAAAGCAAAATAAGCATGTCCCGAAGCATGAGTACCACGGTACCCTGATATCTCCCCACGCACCCGTACATAACCAAACTTTTCTTCAACAACACGCTTTAGAGCCCCTGCTATTTCGGAAACAGTGAATTCTGCCACATTTGTTACACCTGTTTTTTCACTAAACAAACTTACCATTTTTCAATTCTTTACGCCCGTTTCTGTGAATCTTTTTGAAACAACACATCTTTAAACTTTTGATTTATAGCTTCATCAAAATACCCATAACACCGGCTAGAACAGCTTATATTTTTAATTTCAAATCGATTATCAGGGTTGTAAAAAAACTTGAAGCCGTTGTATGGGGATGTCTAGAGTCATTATTTCATCCGAAAATTGTATCAATAGAAGCTAAAATATTCAATCCTAACATCCAAACAAACACATCTTCTATAAGAATTCCTGAAATAAAATTCTCTACACAACATAGTAATCCATTCCCGATAGAATTCAATGTATTGCAAAGTATTAAAGAGCTTTGCAATACATCAAATATATCATGACCCTGTTTTTTATATTTTATAAACTTGATACCTTCTTATTTTTCAATTGCACTATAAAAAATACGTGGTGCACTATTCCA